>JAADHY010000714.1 GCA_013151585.1 Planctomycetota bacterium | reverse complement strand
CCTGCCTCGATTGTCTCTACTGAGCAATTTCGCCACCCATTTCCGAGAAGCGGGACAGCCCATCGAAATCAAGGCCACTCTGAGCGGTCTAGACGCGAATCAAAGGTACGAATTGCATCTGGAAATGGAGGACGCCAGCGGCGTGGCCGTTGCTGAAAAGACGGTTCCCTATCGAGCGGAACCAGCTTCTTCCGGAAGGGAAGCGGCCGAGACGAATCCGCCGTCGGACGCGACCGCCGGAACGCGTATTACCGAAGTTTGGCGCCTGTCGCCCCAGCCCTATGGGTTTTATCGTGTCCGAGCCTCTTTGCGGCAGGATGGCAAGGTCATCCTCACGCGGGAAACGACTTTCGCCGTGATCGACTTAGCCAGCATGAAGAAGCGACGGACCGGCGAATTTGGCTGGACGATCGCTCGATCGGTCGACGGCATCTCTGTCGACGATCTGGTCTTGATCGCCTCGCAAGCCGGGATCAACTGGTTGAAGATTCCGCTGTGGCGTCCGGCTACTTCCGACGACCCGCGAAAGGCGATCGAGGTGTCCGAGCTCCTCCAATCGCTCGGCGGAGTGCACATCGAGCCGGTCGGGCTGCTGAACGATCCGCCGCCGAAACTGCGAGCGCAATTTGCTCGCAACTGGCAAGGAATCAGCGAAATCTTCGCGATGCCGTCCGATTTTTGGTCTCCCTATCTGGAGCCGGTCATCGCGCGATGTTCTTCCACCGTCCGTTACTGGCAGCTCGGAGACGATACCGACACCAGTTTTCAAGGGCTGAATCGCGTGCCCGATCTGTTGGCTCGGATCAAGCGGGAATTCGATCGCATCGGACGCGACACCCACGTGGGCATCCACTGGGACTGGCGGACTCCTGTTCCTGCCAACCTGGATGTTCCGCAAACGTTCTTGTCCCTCAGCAGTTCGCCGTCGCAGTTCGGCGACCGGTCCGGGCCAGGCATGCCGCGGCTGAAGCTCCCTTCCTCTTCCATCGCTCAGTGGATCGTTTTGAAGCCCCTTTCCGAATCGGCGGCTACCGTCGAGCAACGGGCTTCCGATTTGGCCAAACGGATGGTTGCCGCAAGGATCGCCGGCGCTGACGCCATTTTCGCGTGGGACGTCTTCGATCCTGAATTTGGCATGCTTCATTCGGACGGCTCCCCCAAACCACTTTTCTTGCCTTGGCGCACGACGGCTGTGGCGTTGCAAGGGGCCGAGTACCTCGGGAGTTTCCGGCTGGCGGGCGGAAGCACAAATCACGTGTTCGCGCGAGACGGCCAGGCGGTCTTGTTCCTTTGGAACAAAAAACCGACAGCCGAGTCTCTCTATCTGGGCGAGAACGTGCAGATCGAAGACCTCTGGGGACGCCGAAGGCCGTTGCGAGTCGAGCCGGCCACTCGGCGCCATCGGCTCAAAGTCGGGCCGGTGCCGCAAATCGTGCTCGGCTGTTCCGACGCCATCGCCCGCTGGCGGCTAGCCGTCCGATTCGAAAAAGGCCGCGTTCGGAGCGAATACGGAGGACATCAAGACGCCCTGTTACTCACCAACACGTTTCCCCAGGGCGTTAACGGAACGATTTCTCTCACTCTGCCGCGCGACTGGGAAGTCGAACCCAGAAGCTGGACCGTCTCGGCCGCGCGGGGCGAAGCCATCCGTCTGCCTTTGGTACTCACTCTGCCGACCGACGCCAGCCTCGGAACCGAACAGGTCCTGATCGACTTCGACATCACGGCCGATCGACGGTATCGTTTCCGAGTCGCTCGGCCGTACCAGGTCGGACTGGGAGACATCCTGGTCGAAGTTCGCGACCGCAAACTCGAAGACGGCCGACTCGAAATCGAACAGGTCATCATCAATCGCACCGACCCGCTCGAGATTCTCAATTTCCGCTGCCATTTGTTCATTCCCGGCCACAAACGGCAGAAGCAGTTCGTCATCAAGCTGGGCCGAGACAAAGACAAGAAGTACTATTACGTCCCGAATGCTGACGAACTGCGTGGCAAGGAATTACGGCTCCGGGCCGAACAAATCAACGGGCGCCGTGTTCTCAACAAACGATGGATCGTCGGCCAGTCCTGGGACGATCCCCCCAAGTGACGGTCGACCCAGGCAATCGGCAATCAACGCGACCAGCGATGGCGGTTGTCACGAGGAGAGAGGAAATAATGACCGGACCATGCCTGATTGCAGACGTTGTCGATTTCTTGCAGACGGTCGCGCCGACCGATTTGGCCGAAGATTGGGACAATGTGGGATTGCTGATCGGCCGGGAACAGGCTTCAGTCGAGCGGATTATGACCTGCTTGACCTTGACGCCGGATGTTGCGGCCGAGGCGATCGAACAGCGCGCCGGGTTGATCGTCGCTCATCATCCCGTTCTGTTTCGCCCGGTTCAGCGGCTCACGACCGACACTCCCGAAGGGACGATGCTGCTGGACCTGATCGGAGCGGGCGTTGCTGTCTACAGCCCTCATACCGGCTATGACAGCTCGCGTGACGGGATCAACCAACAGTTGGCAGAGCTGTTCGAATTGCAGAATATCACTGTCTTGAGACCTGTGGCGCGCGAGCGGGCCGGTGACACCGAGCCGGACGGCTGTGACGCGGCGGCCGCAGACGAGGTCTCGACACACGTCGGCGAGTCCACTCGCCCCGCCGGGGCCGGCCGATGCGGCACCTTGCCGCGTGCAATGACGCTCGGTGAGCTCATGGCACAGGTGAAGGATCGGCTGAGCGTTGGCCACCTGCAGTTCGTCGGCGACGAGCAGAGGTCCGTGCGGCGGATGGCGATTGCGTGCGGAGCCGCCGCCGAGTTCCTTCCGGACGCTCTGCAGCAGAATTGCCAAGTTTTCCTAACGGGGGAAGCCCGCTTTCACGCGTGCTTGGAGGCCCGATCGCGCGGTCTGGCTCTGATCCTGCCCGGCCACTACGCAACCGAACGCCCCGCCATGGAACGGCTCGCCGAAATACTCGCTACGCAATTCCCCGATCTGTCCGTCTGGGCCAGCCGGGCCGAAACTGACCCACTCCGCTGGGCGTGAGCGCAAAGGCGGGACTCGAGCGCACTGGTTGCCAATTGAAGCCTCTTGACGCTCTGGCGTATACTTATTGTCTCCTGCCGTGTTCTCGCGCGCGACAGGCGCGCCCGCGGCGAGGCAGTGGGGGCGCCCTTATGTCGCGTCTAAGGCAGCGGAACGGGTAGCCCTGAAAGCGAATATCGGTCGTTTTTTTCCGCAATTCGATGATGCAGTCCGAGTACGAATTTGATCTGGTGGTGGTCGGAGCCGGGCATGCGGGGTGCGAAGCCGCTCTGGCGGCCGCTCGTATGGGCGTCCGAACCGCGATTCTGACCATGAATTGCGACACGATCGCGCAGATGAGCTGCAATCCGGCCATCGGCGGGATCGCGAAAGGGCAGATGGTGCGTGAAATCGACGCGCTGGGCGGCGAGATGGCTCGCGTGATCGACGAAACGGGCATCCAGTTCCGGATGCTTAATCGAGCCAAAGGCCCGGCAATGCACAGCCCGCGCGCTCAAGCCGACAAAAAGGCGTACCAGTTCGCCATGAAGTACCGGATCGAGCAGCAGGAAAACTTAACGCTGCGGCAAGAGGTGGTCGAAGGGGTGGCGGTCGAGAGGGGGCACGTGACCGGCGTGCGCGTCCGTGGCGGGGCAGTCTACCGGGCTCGGGCGGTCGTACTGACGACGGGCACGTTCTTGCAGGCCATCATGCATGTCGGGGAAGCCAAAACACGTGGGGGCCGTGCAGGCGAAGGGACCACGGGAGCCCTGTCCGAGTCGCTGCGAGCGCTCGGCTTCGAACTTCAACGCTTCAAGACCGGGACTCCCGCTCGGTTGAACGGCCGGACGATCGACTTCTCCGTCCTGGAACGCCAGCCGGGCGACGCAGACCCGCAACCCTTCTCCTTCCTGACCGACCGCATCACTCAGCCTCAGTTGGACTGTTACCTGACCGAAACGAACGAGCGGGTCCACGAATTGATCCGGCAGAATCTGCACCGGGCTCCGATGTACAGCGGTCAGATCCAGTCGACCGGG
>JAADHY010000322.1 GCA_013151585.1 Planctomycetota bacterium | reverse complement strand
CGATGGCCGCTTCGACAGAAGCACGGTTTTTGTCGACAACCTGCCGTGGCCAACCGGCTTGCTTTGGTTCGATGGGGGCTTGTTCGTTTGCTCCGCCCCCGACCTGCTCTACTGCAAAGACACCGATGGCGACGGGCGCGCCGATGTGCGCGAAGTCGTCGTGACTGGTTTCATCGATTCCCATCCCAACCGCTGCCCAAACAGCCTCCGCTGGAACCTCGACAATCAGGTGGAAGGAATGGCTGGCGGCGGCCTTCTGGAGCCGGTGCGATGGAATCGGTTGCATCCCGACCAGAAGCGGCCGCCGGTCCAATCGCGAGGCCGTGACTTCATCGTGCACCCGCGAACCGGGGAGCTGCGGTTGACCAGCGGCGGGTCGCAGTACGGCATGACATTTGACAAATGGGGATGCAAGTTCGAGTCGTCGAACAGCGCACCGATCGAGATGGTGATGTACGAAGACCGGTACGTCGCCCGTAACCCCTTTCTGGCAGCGCCTGGATGTCGCAAACGCATTTGGGTCGACGGCAGCACCGTGTATCGGACGAGCCCGGTTGAGCCGTGGCGAATCATTCGCACCGAGATGCGAGTGCGTGGAGTCTTCAGCGGACCTGTCGAAGGCGGCGGCACGCCGGCAGGCTATTTCACGTCGGCCTGCGGCGTGACCATCTACACGGGGGACGCTCTGCCGGTCGAGTTTCAAGGCAACGCCTTTGTGGGCGAGGGCGCCGGGAATCTGGTCCACCGCATGCGGCTGAAACCCAATGGCGTGGCCTACACGGCCCATCGTGTCGAGCAAAAAAAGGAGTTTCTCACGTCCGATGAAACCTGGTTCCGCCCCATCCAGTTCGCCAATGCGCCGGACGGCTGTTTGTACGTTGCCGACATGTACCGCGAGGTGTTCGAGCATCCGGACGCTATCCCGCCTTCCGTGAAGAAGTATATCGACTTGAACGCCGGCAACGATCGGGGCCGGATTTACCGCATCGTCCCGCCGAACTTTCATCAGCCGCCGCGAGTGCACTTGGGGCGACTGTCGACGGTGGAACTGGTCTCCCTGCTGGCTCATCCGAACGGCTGGCATCGCGACACGGCTCGGCGATTGCTCTACGAACGGCAGGACCCGGCCGCCATCGAACCGCTCACGCGGCTCGCGGCCGATTCGCCTTCGCCGGTGGGACGCATGCAGGCCCTGTATGCGCTCGCGGGCCAAAACGCCCTGACGCCGGACCTCGTGCTGGCTCGGCTGAACGATCCCCATCCGCGTGTGCGCGAGCATGCCGTTCGGTTAGCCGAACGCGTGCTGGCCGGCGCGCCGGCCGTCCGCGCTAAATTGTGCCAGATGGCGGGCGATGAAGACGTGCGGGTGCGATACCAACTGGCTTTCACGCTAGGGGATGTTCCCGGGCCGCTGGCTACGGAAGCCCTGGCTGCCTTCGCACGCCAGGATGGCGGCGACCCGTGGACCCGGCTGGCCATCCTGACGTCCTGCGTCGGTCGGTCCGGCGATTTGGTGTTTCTGCTCGCATCGGACAGCGAATGGGCCCGGCAAAGCACTGCGCGCGGGCTCTTGGAGGCGCTGGCCGAGCAGACAGGGCGGCAGGCGGAAGACGATCAGATCGCGCGAGCGCTGCAGGCCATCGACCGGCTAAGTGGCTCCGCCTCTTCGGCTGCAAAAGCAGTCATGCGCGGACTGAGTAAAGGGCTGGCCAAGTCGGGCAGCCCGTGGCTGGCTCGGTTGAAGACGGCGGGCAGCGAGGCCAGCCAATTGCTCGCGGATTTGGTCCAGCAGGCCCTGAAGCGGGCGCAAGACACCAACCAGCCGATCGAGCGACGCGTGCAGGCCATTCGATCTTTGGCGATGGCCTCGTTTGACGAGGCCGAGCCAGTGCTGACGGAACTGCTCGACAGCCATCAGCCCCAGCAAGTCCAGATCGCCGCCATTCAGGCATTGAGCCGTTTTGACCGCGAAGAAGTTGGAGAAATGATCGTCGAGGCGTGGTCAGCGTTCACCCCGACCGTACGGGGCGAGGCGGCCGAGGCGCTCTTTTCGCGGCAATCGCGGTTGGCTGTCCTGCTGGATGCCGTCGAGCAAAAGCAGATCGCGCCATCGCAACTGACGCCGAGCCGGATTCAGTTCTTGCGGTCCCATCCGGACCAAAAAATCCGGCACCGGGCGGAAAAGTTGCTCGCTAGTGCGCGCGTGGCGCGTCGCGAGCAGGTGATCGCCGACTACCGGGACGCGTTGAAACTGAAAGGCGATGCCCAGCGCGGCAAGTCGCTCTTCAAGAAGCATTGCTCGACGTGCCACCGGCTGGAAGGCGTCGGATACGACTTGGGGCTGCCGCTGATGACGGTCAAGAGCCGCGGGCCGGAAGGCATTCTGATGCAGGTGCTCGATCCCAACCGCGAAGTGAATCCGGCTTACCTGGACTACATGATCGTGACTCAGGACGGACGGGTCGTGACGGGGATCATCACGGCCGAGACGGCGACCAGCATCACCCTGACACGCGCCGAAGGACAAAGCGACACCGTGTTGCGAAAGGACATCGAGCTCATAAAGAGCACGGGTCTTTCGCTGATGCCGGAAGGCCTGGAAAAAGACATCAGCAAGCAGGACCTGGCCGACCTGATTGCCTATCTGATGGCAGTGCAGTAGTGGGCCACACAGCCGCCACTGTAACGACCGGCGCGTCGGCTCAATACCGAATTTCGAACCGTTCGAACCGCTCGCCGGGTGGCAAGTCGCTGACGTCCCAACTGCGGATGTAGCCCCGAAAGGTCCTGGCGATCGCCTGCAGAAACTCGTCCACCGCCCCTGCCCCGCCTTCGACAACCAGCTCCACCGTCCCGTTTGGCAAATTCTTAACGTAGCCAACGACCGGGTACCGCCGTGCGAGCGACGCGGTAGTGAACCGAAACCCCACGCCTTGCACATGGCCGTGGTAGATGATGCGAAGGCGACGTACGTTTTCCTCCGACGACTCGCTCATCTTACGCCATCCGGTCAAATGAATCGACAGTTGGCGGTCCTGTTCCGCAAAAGCTTTCGCCGAAGCAGTACGGCGTCGGCCCCCCCGCGGACTCAAAACAGGTCAAGGATCGGCCGGGCGTGTTCGGGAACGATCGGAACGGAACGACCGCCCGGCCCCGGGATCGTCGCACTCGGCGGAACGCCGAGGCTGTAGCAAATCGTGGCGAGCAAATCCGCTGGGGACACAGGGCGGTCGATCGGCTCGCTCGCCATCGGGTCGCTGCGTCCGATCGATCGTCCCCCTTGAACTCCGCCGCCCGCAAAACACACGGACCAGCACTGCGGCCAGTGATCTCGCCCGCCGACCGCATTCAGCCGGGGGGTTCGCCCGAACTCAGCCAAGCAACACACGAGTGTCTGGTCGAGCAGGCCGCGGTCGTGCAAGTCTTCAATCAGCGCCGTGACGGCTTGGTCGTACATGGGAGCCACGGTCTTCTGAACCTCTTCCATCGTGGCAAAAGGGCGCATGCCGTGAGCGTCCCAGGTGGGTTCCCCAAAGACCGTCCGGAAGGCATTGACCGTCACGAATCGCGTTCCCCGCTCGACGAGTTGCCTAGCCAGCAGGAGGCGGCGGCCCAGCCGATGGCGGCCATAACGGTCGAGCACCGCCGGCGGTTCGTCCGAGAGGCCGCTGTTTTTGTTCACGGTCGGCGGATCGAACGCACGACCGAGGAAGCCGGCGTCCTGGCCATGGGGAAGGTTGCCGCCTGTGCGACCGATCGGCCCAGGAACGATCACCTGATCGGCCGCGCTCCAACCGCACCAGTGGGCCAACGCCGCTCCGAGGTGAGGCCAGCGGACGTTGTCGAGAAACAGCCGTCCGGTCTGCGCAAGCTGGTGGCCGCAATCGTGGACGGCCGGAGCGGAATGTGTGCAACTGCGGACAACGGCAAGCCGGTCCGCGATTGCCGCGTGGTGGGGCAACCACTCGCTGAATTGCAGGTCGAGGGATCTGGTGGAAATCGCCTTGGCCGGCCCGCGCACGTCGGAGGGAGCGCCGGGTTTCGGGTCCCAGGTCTCCAATTGACTCGG
>JAADHY010000124.1 GCA_013151585.1 Planctomycetota bacterium | reverse complement strand
GGCAGCTCAGGCACGTCGCCCGGCTCCAGGCCTTCTGATGGTATTCCACGTCGGACAACGTTGGGGGGAAGGCCCCAGGGGCAAAATCGCCGCCCTCATCCGCTCCCGGTGCAGGCTGATTGCAGCCAGCAAGGAAGAAGCTGAAAGCGGCCGCCAGAACGAAGAAGATCGGGGCGGCCTTCCGGACGCCGCGCAAGCCGGCCAAACCGCTGGTCGTCCGCGGTGACGGCTCCGTTTCCGTTGTGGGCGTGTAACGTATTGTCATTGCGAGGTGACTCCTCTTTCAGCAAGGGCGGGGCGTCAGACCTTCGCCAACTTGACCGCACAAATCTTGAACTCCGGCTGCTTCGAGCCGGGGTCGTACGCGTCGATCGTCACTTTGTTGATCAGGCTGTTTTCGTCTGACCAGTGGAACGGGACGAAGACCATCCCCGGCCGCGGGGTATCAACTACGCGCGCCTTGATCACGGCCTCACCCCGCCGCGACGTGATCCGTACCATGTCGCCGGACTTGATCCCCAAGTTCGCAGCATCATCGGGATGGATCTCCACGAAGGCCTCCGGTTGCGCCCGACGCAACTGCTCGGCCTTCATGGTCATCGTGCCCGTATGCCAATGCTCCAGAACTCGACCCGTCGAGAGAATGAAGGGATACTCTTCGTCGGCCGGCTCGGCGGGCGGTTTCATCGGCCGCAGCCAGACCACGGCCCTCTTGTCCGGGCGAGCGTAAAAGCTGATCTCGCCCGGTTTAAGCGAGTCATCGGCGAAGGGGCCGGAATCCAGCAGCGGGTCTTCGCCCTTGACAAAACGGCGCGACGTCCCAGGATGATCTTCCGTCGGACAGGGCCACCGAACGCCTCGCTCTTTCTTCAACCGCTCGCGAGTCATTCCCGTGAAGTCGTAAGCCGTGCCCCGTGACGCTTCTCGCATTTCGTTCCACACGTCTTCCGGCGTCTTGAACTTCGAAGCGATGTAACCTTCCGGGACTACGCCGGCCTTTTCCAATCGAGCGGCGAAGTCCAGAAGGATGTCGAAGTCCGAGCGCGCTTCCCCGACCGGCTCGATCAGCTTCGGCAGAAACTGATATCGCCGCTCAGACATCCCGAAGACACCTTCCTTTTCCGTCCACATGGCCGCGGGCAGAACGACGTCGGCCAGCTCGGTCGTACGAGTCGGATACGCGTCGGCCACAACGATAAAGGGCTTGTTCGGCCGGCCCTTGCCCATCGCGTCCCGGTACTTGTTCAAATTGGGCAGCGACTGACCGGGATTGGTCGTCAGGACGAGCATGGCCTTGATCTTGTCTTCGGCCAGAGCCCGGAACAGCTCGATCGTGTTCAACCCCGGCTTCGGCTTGATGCGACCGGGCGGACACCCCCAAATCTTCTCGATCTCGGCGCGGTGTTCGGCCTTCTTCACCAATCGCCCGTACGGCAAGATGTGACACAGCGAGCCGGTGTCGCGCACCCCGCCGCACGCGTTGGGTTGACCGGTCAGCGAGAACGGCGTCGCCCCCGGTTTCCCGATCTGGCCGGTCAGCAGGTGCAAGTTGTGGACCAGATTGTTCACCCACACGCCGGTAGTCCGCTGGTTCAGTCCCATCGTCCAGAAAGACATGGTCGGGCCGACCGCGAACAGTCGCGCCGCACGTTCAATCAGCGCTGCCGGCACGCCTGCCAGTTTTTCGACCTCTTCGGGGCGGAACTGTTCCAGAAACTTTGCGTACTCGTCGAAAGTCACGTCGACCGGATTGCCATCGACCACTTTCTTAAAGACAACATGTTTCTTCACAAACTCCTTGTCGTATAGTTCGTCTCGCACGATGACATAAGCCATCGCGTGGAAGACGGCCAGGTCATAGCCGGGGATCGGCGCCAAATGGACGTCGGCCGCCGTGCGGACGGGGGTTTTGCGCGGATCCAGGACGATGACCTTGGCCCGGTTGCCCTTCTCTCGGTTAAGCAGAATCCGGTCGAAAATGACGGGATGCGATTCTGCCGTGTTGGACCCCACCAGGAAGAAGACGCGGGCGTGGTCGATGTCGTCGTACGAGCCCATCGGCTCGTCTTTCCCATAAGTCGTCACATAACCGCCAACTGCACTGGCCATGCACAGCCGCGGGTTACCCTCAACGTTGTTGGTCCCGATGCCCCCTTTGAAAAGGCGATTGGCCAGATAGCTTTCTTCGGACAGGCACTGGCCGGAACCGTAATAGGCCACGCTGTCCGGACCGTGCGTTTTGATGGCCTCGACGAACTTCTCGACCACCAACGACATGGCCTCGTCCCACGAGGCGTCGACCAACTTGCCGTTCTTGCGGATTTGCGGCTTTTGGAGCCGGTCAGGAGAATGCAAGATTTTCGGCAAGAACAACGCCTTCGCACAAACCAGGCCTTTGGTGGTGGGATGCTCCGGATCGCCTCGCAAGGCGACGAGCCGGCCGTCTCGGATTCCCAACTGCACACCGCAGCCGGTTCCGCAGAATCGACATACGGACTTGTGCCAAGCCACGTCCGCGGCTTGCATGTCCAGATTGACCTCTTGGCGCGTCGCGCGCCGACAACCGGCCACCGAACAGACGGCCGCAACGGCGGCCGATTTGATGAACTCGCGGCGTGTCTTATTCATTCATCTCTCCTTCCGAAGCAACCGACGTGGAAAAAACATCCCACACCGTCGATTCCGCCGTTTCGTTTTCTGCATGGACGAAGACGGGCCACGTCCCGAGCACACCGGGCGTCGGATCGATCTCATCCACAAGCCGCTTGTGGGCCGCCTCGAGCGTATCCGCTTCGACAACCAAGCCGATGCGTCCGGGCTCATCAATCAAGAACGGCGTCACTCCCTCGATCCGCCCCAGAGACGCGACCACACAGTCACGCTCAGCGACTTCCACTCGAGCTAGCACGCCAATCACGGCCACTTCGTCATCTCCCGTTGGGATTTGCCATCCGGCCTGGTGCGGCCTCGAGCTGACTGCGGTCAACGGACCCGATTTCGCGAACAACTGCGATGTCCGGCCGGGAGGCGGTTGCGGGAGCGGGCGAGTCGATCCCGCTCGCCCGTCCCGACAACTCTTCCACCAGACGCGTTACGCGGGCTTCTTCTTAGCAGGAGCCTTCTTGGGCTCCGCCTTGGGTTTGGCCGGAGCGGTCTGGCCGGCCGGCTTGGCCCCGCCGGCTTTCGGCGCCGCATGGCCCTTTGCCTCGGCCTTCTTTGACTTTTGCGATTCGAACCAGGCGTGTTCCGGTCGGCTCAAGATCGACTCGATCAGCTCTTCGACCGCCTTCGCCTGAGCGACTTTCCCCTCACTGCGGGCGTGTTCGATGATCTCGCGGGCCTGCGGGATCAGCTCCTGGTAGAATCGCTCCGCCACTTCGTAGGAACCGTGCCAGTGCGCGTAATCGGGAGCCATCATGGAAGCTCCGTGCCGCCCGCGGCGTCCCTCATGGTGCCAGAGATAGAACCACGTCCACTCGATTTCTTCATCGAAGGGCGTTTTGGTGATTAAACCTTGCTTCTTCAGCTCGCCCATGATCGCCTTGCCCGGTTTGGCGAATTTCTCGTTGTACAGGATGATGTAGTCGTCGTACTGCTTGTAGAAGCTGTTGACGTAGTCCTTCGTATGGCAGTGCAAGCAGACATTCTTCATCCGGTCCCGCTTCTGCATGGCCGTATCCACGATCGGCTTCCGCTTGGCCGGGTCGGCAATCTTGTAAACAACCTGATGGTCTTCATCCGTGTCGGTTACAAGGCTGACGGGCGGTCGGTTCGTCCACGAGATGCGTTCTCCCGGATCGTGCGTGATGCGGCGATCCCGCGAATTGGCCGACATGTGACAGGTCGCACAGGTCGGGGCAGCCGAATAGTCTTCGCCCAGGACCCACGTTTGGGAATCCAGATTCATGTGGTCTTTCAAATCGCGGTAAGCGATCCCGTGCTTCGACTCTTCGTAGATTTCCTTCTGCGGATGGTCCGGACCAAGATGGCACTTGCCGCAGTTCTCCGGCTGCCGAGCCCGGCGCGGCGAGAAGTCGTGGCGGGAGTGGCAAGCCGAGCAGGATCCGCGG
>JAADHY010000167.1 GCA_013151585.1 Planctomycetota bacterium | reverse complement strand
TGACCACACAGCCTTTGCAGGCTTACGGGCAGTTTCTATTCGTCGCTCGACGGCGTCCGCACAGCACGGCCATCTGGTTCGTCAAGATCGACCGCGAGGCGCGACCAACGATGACCAGCCTGTGGCGGACGGTGCTCGGAGCCAGGTTGCTCGCGGTCCGGGCCGCCGACGCTGACACGCTGCTTTGTTTGACCGAAGAGGGGTATCTGTTCCACGTCGGTCGAAACGAGTTGGGGCGCGGGGGATTCCGCGTCCGGGCGGACGCTCAAATCCAATACCCGGAGGATTTGGCGGAGCCCGTTCGCGCCGTGGTCTTGCCAGATGGCCAGATCGTGGTTGCGTGCGGGGCTCCTGAGCCGACGCTTTGGCTGCTGAACGCTCAGGGACAAGTGCGGCGGGAAATCCCCTTAGATGAGCCGTTAGAAGCCGATCCGATTCCGCTCGGTCGCGGGTTGGTTTTGCCCTTCGCAGGAAAATTGGGTTACCAGGGGACCGAGACGCGGCGGTCGCGGGTCGAGGGCTACACGGCGCCGGTCAAGGACCAAGAGAAGGCACCTCGCTGGGTGGGAGGAGCGTTCGTGGACCAAGCCGAAACGGTGATCGCCGACAGCCAAGGGACCGTTTTGAAAATCCAATACCGTACGTCTCCACAGCCCCATCTGTACGCCGCAGCCAAGTGGTCGGCCGGTGCCCCGATCGATGTTCCCCCGGCCGCCTACCGTGATTGGATCATCGTTGCCGATTCGACGGGCCGACTCCGACTGCTGCATCGATCCAATTTTGAACCGTTGGGCGAGGTGAAGCTGCCTGCCGCTGTGTCCGGACGTCTGCACCTCGTCGAGGACCGGCTGCTGATCGAAATCGGTCAGACACAGCTTCTTTGTTTCCGGTTAGGGCGTGAGCTGAAACAGCTCTGGGCCATGCCCCTAAAAGGTCAAGGCTTGGCCGATCGGCCGCTGCTGGTCGACGGCCAAATGGTTTTTGCTGAACGGAGCGGCCGTGTGTGTCGAGTCCAACCGGAGACCGGAAAGGTCACAGCGGAAACCATGATCGACCAGGCCATCGACCGCGGGCCGCGGCAATTGGGGAACGATTTGTTCGTAGCCACGATCGACGGCAGCCTGTATCGAATCGCGTGGAAGGGACCGGCGAAAGAATGAGCGCGCAACGGAGAGTCCCGAGCGCCGATAGGCAGGCCACCTCGACGGTTCGGTGGCAGTGGCTATCTTTGCGCTCGCTGGGCGTTGGGGTATGGCTGCTGATCCTACTAGCCATCCCGGGATGGGCTTTTCGTGCCGCTGTCAGGGCGGCTCAGCAGCCGGAAGCCGCCCGACAGCCCGCGGCCAAGGCGCCCGCGCAGCCCGAAGCCAAACCTCCCTCGGGGAAAGCCGCTCCCCCGCAAAAGGCAAAACCCAAGACCAAACGTCGATTCACGGGCCGCGAGTCGCAGCAGTTGCCGCGCTTCGAAGAGATGGAACTGCCAACCGTCGCTCAACTGCTGCAAGAACCGCCCGTCGACTGGATTGTGTTGAAGAGCGGCGAGGTACTGGTGGTCCAGCCGGTGCAGCCTCGGCCGGATACGCTCAGAAAACTCCGCGAGCTGCGTCAAAAGCTTGTCAGCCAGCCGCCGCCCACGCCGGTCCGCCAACCGGGTGAGAGTCGCGCCGCTTTCGAAAATCGACGCGCCAAGATTCAGGAAGAGTACGAGCAACAGTTGCGGCGCACCATGCGATTGGAAGTCACTCTGCCCGACAATGTTCTCCTTTCCGAAGACGAAGCCGCTTCCGTCTACCTGCTCGATATCGAGAAAATCCAGGAGATCATTCATCATGAGGATTTGATGCTGCGCCGCATCGATCGTTTGATCGAGCAGGGGAAACTACAAACCGCGTACGAACTGCTGCTGGTGTTGGAGCGGCGAGCACCGAACTGGCCCGGGCTGAAACAAAGGCGGCTGCAACTGTCGGTGGCGGAGGCGAAGAAGCGAGTCGAGAAGGACCCGGAGGCGGCGCTGGCGCTGCTCGAACAAGTACACGACGAGAATCCTCGGTTCCCGCGTCTATCGGCGGAGTTGGGCCGAGTGACCGAGCGGCTGATCCAGGCGGCTCTGGATCAGAAGGACTATCGTCGAGCCCGCTTCTTTTTAGCTCGCTTGAAGCGGCGCGAAGCGGACCATCCGGTGGTGCGTCAGTGGGAAGCCAAACTAAAGCAGATCGCTGCTAAACTGCTGGAACAATCTCAGCAGGCCACCAAACAAGGCCGACACGATCAAGCCGCTTACTTGGCCGAAGAAGCGGCGAGGGTCTGGCCGCACACCACGCAGCTCCGAGCCGTCCATCGGCGGGCTCTCACCCGCTATCAGATTGTGCGAGTCGGCGTGACGGTCTTGCCAGGTCAGCCGGACGGGTTCCCTCTGCCCAGCTTGGCTGACCAGCGCCACCGACATCTGACGGAGCTGAGGCTGTTTGAGGCGGATCATTTCCGGGAAGCCGCCCACTATCGGACGCGCTTTTTTGACACTTGGGAACCCGACGATCTGGGCCGCCAGACCCACTTCACGCTTCGTCAGCGGCCGGCCTATTGGGAGTCGCAGCCGATCCTGACAGCTTCCGACGTCGTCGCCAGCTTGTCCGCGCGACTCGATCGGACGTCCGAAGCGTACGACGAACGGTTGGCGAGCTTCGTTCGTTCCCTGGTCGTCCGGTCACCCTTTGAATTCTCGGTATATTTCGACAAGGTCCCAGCCCGGTTAGAAGCGTTGCTCGCGCTCCCGGCCCCCGTCCATCGCGTGTGGGGCGCCCCGATGTCGATCGAGACCGGCGAGAGTTCGTCGAAGTCGCCCGAAAAAACAGCTCAGCCGACCCCCAAAGGCTCACCCAACCGGGCAGCCAGCGGAAAGACCAATTCCAGGGAGATCTCATCGCCGTCGACGTTCCCGTTTTATTTGCATCATAGTTCGCCGGAACGGATCGTGTATCGGCGGACACGTTTGGAACCAGAGAAAGCCCCAGCCCGCCACGTGGCCGAAATCGTCGAGACCCGGTATCCGTCTTATCGGAAAGCCGTCCAAGGTTTGCTGCGCGGAGAGGTGAGCATGCTCCCGGAAGTGCCCACTTGGTACATCAAACCTCTCCGCGAAACGAAAGACTACTTTATTTTGCCGTACGCGGTGCCCACAACGCATTTGATCCAAATCCACCCCAAAAGCTGGCTGCAACGGAACCGGGAGCTGCGTCGCGCGATGGCCTTCGCGATCAACCGCGAGCAGATTCTGAAAGAAGTCGTCTTGCACGACGAGGCAATGAAAAACGGCCGCCTGATCACGGGCTTCACCTCCAGCAAGAGTACGGCGTACAACGATCTGATCGAACCGTTCCCTTACAACCTCACGCTGGCCGTTTCACTGGCAACCGTCGCAATGAGTCAGATGGAGGGCAAGGTTCCGCCCATTCGGATGGTCTGTGATCCAGATCCAATTGCTCGCCAAGCGGCCCAGCGGATCGTCCAGGACTGGTCCCGAGCAGGCGTGAGGGTCACACTGATCACAACCGAGACCGAAACCGTCGTGGCAGCCACGGCAGACGATCAGGAGGCGGCCGGCAACGGTGCGGATGGGAACAGCGCGGCCTCGGGGCAGCAGCACGCGGACGGCGATGCGGCGTCCGAGGAGCCTCCCTGGGACATCGCCTACCGCCGCATGCGCATGATTGAGCCGTTAACCGAACTGTGGCCGTTCTTGACGCTGGAGCCGACGGCCGAAGTCCGTTCGCTGATGTTCCTGCCGGTCTGGCTGCGGCAGGAGCTGATCGCGTTGGACTCGGTCGCGGACTGGGCGTCTGCGGTCACTCTTTTGCGTCAATTGCAAGACGATTTGCATTCACAGGTCCTTTTCATCCCGCTTTGGGAAGTCGACGACGCGTTGGTCATCCGCAAAAATATTCAGCACGCGCCGGTGAATCCCGTGCATGCCTACCAACACGTGGAACGCTGGCAGGTGGAACCGTGGTACTCCGCGGCCGAGCCCCGGTAGAGATCGGCCGGTTCTCAACTTGCTGATTGAGTAGCTCTTC
>JAADHY010000445.1 GCA_013151585.1 Planctomycetota bacterium | reverse complement strand
CCGGACTCGGTCATGCCCGCCGTGCCTGCTTCGTCCAACCGGACCTCCAAACAGTCGCACAGCCAGCGCAGCAGTTCGCTGAGCCGCCATTGCTCTTCCGTACTGAGCCCGCTCAACAATCGCCGCAACCGTTGTTCGTGGCATGCGCGGATCCGGACGAGCGTCTCGCGGGCCCGTTCGGTCGGCCGCAGAATCCGCTTGCGCCGATCCGATTTCGCTCGGTGACGATACAGCCAGCCGTCTTGCCGCATTCGTTCAACCAGCGTGCAGATGTTCGATTCCGACTGCCTCAGCCGTTCGGCCAGCTCCGTCTGCGTGCAGCCGTTCGGCCCGCACCGATCGACTTCGACCAGCACAACGTACCGAGCATCGTTCAGGCCAAAATCCGCGAGGTGATCGTTCAAAGCCGTCCGGAGCAGTTGGGCCGCTCGCAACAGGTTTGCAGCCAAACGGGAAGCCGCCCCGTCCGACTCGCCGCTCGGTGACTCCGCCCTCCTGGGCTCTCGGGCGTCAACACCGTCGGGCCGGTCAACGTCGGACGCGGCGGACCGCCATTCGGAAGTCGTTCCCTGCTGACTTCGGTAGTCGCGTCTTGCCAGCATGATGCCGCCTTGCTGGGTAGGGTTTTCTAGACGGTCGCCTCGCACGAGCTGCCGGCTCGGTTGAGCAAACAACGGCTGAAGCATTAGCATGGGGGTGAGCAACCGGCCGGCGCAGCGTTGAGGCAAGGCGCCATCGGGAAGGGTGGGAGAACGTCACGGAGCGGCGCAAAAGAATCTGCCGTCGGTGGCCGGCTGGTCGAAGCGGACTCAAGAGGCTGCGAATGCGACAGCGATTCGGAACCCTGAGCCGCCGGGGCTTCTTCCACGCCGCTCCTCGGTAAATGCTTCATCAGTGAATCTTTCGGCTGCGAACCGTTCCGAGCTGAAGGAAAAACCGGTTTTTCCCGCACAACCCGATTTTTTGGTTTGCCCGGCAAAGTTTCCCCAGACGCCGGAGATCCCAATGTTTCACAACAGCCTCGCACCGGAAAGCACTCGCACTGACCGCGATGGCGATGGTCGCTTTTGCGATCGGTCTGAAGCGGGCCGACTCAGGGGAGCCGACCGAGCGGCCGCCGAACATCGTGGTCATCTTTGCCGACGATCTGGGGTGGGGCGATCTGAGCTGCTATGGCCATCCGACCATCCGCACGCCGAACCTGGACCGCATGGCCGCGGAAGGCATGCGCTTCACCCAGTTCTACTCCGCAGCGTGCGTGTGTACGCCCAGCCGAGCCGCTCTGCTGACCGGCCGGCTCCCGATCCGCACGGGCATGTGCAGCGACAAGCGACGCGTGTTGTTTCCGGATTCCGGTGGCGGAATCCCAGCCGAGGAATTGACACTGGCCGAAGGGCTGAAAGCGCAAGGTTACGCCACAGCCTGCATTGGCAAGTGGCATCTGGGCCACCTGCCGCAGTTCCTGCCGGCAAACAATGGTTTCGACACGTATTTTGGCATTCCGTACTCGAACGACATGGACCGCGTGGCCGATTCCCCGAAGGGACGGGCCGCGTTTTGGAATCCGAAAGTGAAATACTGGAACGTTCCGCTGATGCGCGACACACGCATCGTCGAGCGGCCCGCCGATCAGACCACAATCACCCGCCGCTACACGGAAGAGGCGATCCGGTTCATCCGCGAGCATCGCTCCGAGCCGTTCTTCATTTATCTGGCCCACAACATGCCGCACGTGCCACTGTTTCGGTCGAAACGGTTCGCGGACCGCAGTCTGCGAGGTCTGTACGGTGACGTGGTCGAAGAGATCGATTGGGGCGTGGGCCAGATCTTGCAAACGCTCCGCGACCTGAAACTCGAACGCCAGACGATCGTCTGGTTTACCAGCGACAACGGGCCATGGCTCATTTTCGACGAGCTGGGCGGTTCGGCGGGGCTGTTGCGAGACGGCAAAGGAAGCACGTGGGAAGGCGGCATGCGCGAGCCGGGCATCGTTTGGTGGCCTGGCCGGATCCCGGCGGGAGTGGTCACGCAGGAACTGGCCACCACGATGGACATTTACACGACGAGCCTGAAGTTGGCCGGCGCGGAGGTGCCGAAGGACCGCGTCGTCGACGGACTCGACCTGCGGCCGCTGCTATTTGGCCAAGGAAAGAGCCCGCGGGATACGGTCTACTACTACCGCGGCCGACGGCTGATGGCCATTCGGCACGGGCCGTGGAAAGCTCACTTCATCACACAGCCCGCCTACGGTCGCGCCAAGCCGACCTATCACGACCCGCCGGTGCTCTATCACTTGGAGCACGACCCGTCGGAGAAATACAACGTGGCGGACAAGCACCCCGATGTGATCGCTCAATTGAAGCGTTTGGCCGAAAAGCACAAGGCCACCGTCCAGGCTCCGCCGTCTCAGCTCGAAATCCGGCTCAAGCCATAGCGGTAGCCCGCATCACGCCGCATCGGACGCCTCCGATCAGGCCAGCCAGCGAGCGGCGTCTTTGGCGAAATAGGTCAGGATCATGTCGGCGCCGGCGCGCCTGATGGCCGTCAGGATTTCCAGAGCCACCTGACGTTCGTCGATCCAGCCATTGGCTGCCGCGGCTTTGACCATCGAAAATTCGCCGCTGACATTGTACGCCGCCAGCGGTACGTCGGGATGAGCGTCTTTGACCCGGCGGATGATGTCCAAATACGCCAGCGCCGGCTTGACCATCAAAATGTCCGCACCTTCAGCCAAGTCCAGAGCCACTTCCCGCAATGCTTCCGCTCCGTTGGCTGGGTCCATCTGATAAGTGCGCCGGTCGCCGAATTGCGGAGCACTTTCCGCCGCATCGCGAAACGGTCCGTAGAAAGCCGACGCGTACTTGGCCGCGTAACTGAGAATCGGCACGTTTTCAAAACCCGCGTCGTCCAGCCCGCTGCGCAAAGCCGCGACCATCCCGTCCATCATGCCGCTGGGCGCGATGACGTCGGCTCCGGCCCGAGCGTGGCTGACCGCTTGCTTCACCAGGATTTCCAGCGTCGCATCGTTGTCGACATCCATCCGGCCGTGGCGGTCATTGACGATCCCGCAGTGACCATGGTCTGTGTATTCGCAGAAACACAGATCAGTGATGACGAGCAAGTCGGGCTGCCGGTCCTTGATCGCCCGAACCGCCTGCTGGACGATTCCGTCGTCCGCCCAGGCGACGCTGCCCGTCGCGTCCTTCCGTTCGGGAATGCCAAACAGGATGACGGCCGGGATACCCAGCGACGAAATCTCGTCAACTTCCGGTCCCAGCAAATCGACGGTCATCTGATCATGCCCGGGCATCGACGCGATCGGCGTCCGTGTCCCGCTGCCCGAGCGGACAAACAGCGGTAAGATGAAATCGTTTGGCGTGACCGTCGTTTCCCGGACCAGGTCGCGCAGGCGGGCATGCGAGCGCAGCCGCCGCATTCGCACAGCCGGAAAGCCGCCGACAGGTCGCACGTCCGCCGCCCTGCCCTCTTGGTCGCTCGACATAGTTCACCTCCTCAATGGCTTTCGTCAGTAGCTCGATTGTCGCTGATTGTGTCGTTGACCCTCTGCCGCCGTACTCGAGTCTTTCACCAGTTCGCTGATCTGTTTGAACTCCGGCGTGCCCGCCACTTCGCACCACTCGAAGAGGACCGATTCGGTGCTTGTGACAACCGCGCCCGACAACCGCAATCGCTCCAGAGCCATCTTCCAGTCGAACTTTTTACGGCTGGCCACGGCGTCGGCGGGCACGTAGACCCGATAGCCGATCGCCATCAAGTCCAGCGCCGTCTGCAGCACGCACACGTGCGATTCGATGCCGGCCACGATGACTTTGTGCCGCCCGTCCGGTGCTTCGGCCGCCGGTGGCCACGCCAGACACTCGCTGCAACTGAAACGCAGCTTTTCCGGAATCTCGCCCAGCAGTTCGGACAGCTCCGGAGCGGTTCGGCCTAACCCTTTTGGATATTGCTCGGTCGCCGAAATCGGGATGTCCAGAATCTGGGCCGCCCGAACGAGCTTTCGGCAGTTCGCGACGAGTGAGTCCGCCACGGAGATGTGAGCGAGCAAACGTTCTTGCACGTCGACAATCAACAGCCGGCTGTCGTCTCGCCCGAGCAGCTCGATGCTTCGCGGCGGGAGCTCGGTCATCAGGTTTTCCTCCGTGTCAACTCGACACCACGTCGGTTCGTTCGCTCGCGCGGCTTAACGCCGCAACCAAAGTCAACGGGAGGCGCCAGCCTCGGGTGTTGCCACCGGTTCATCAACACGGCCCCGCAGGCTAGCGCCGTGCGTTCACACGAGAAGCACCGCCGGAAAAACATGGGCGTGCGATACCCAGGTCTCGCCGCCAAAAAACACAAGAACATGTTTGTGTTGCGGCCGTCGACTGTGCCGCCAAGGCTCATGATGGCATTTCCTGGGCGATCTCGGTAGTCACGAGCTGCGCAGAATCCAAACGCCGGTGGAGAACGGGGAGAAAGACGGCCGCACGTCGCCCCACCGTAAAGCAAACGTCGGACGTGCCGATCGCTGAATCGGCCGCTTCTACGCGGGACAGTCAACGTGAGCATGGGCTCGTGTCTCAGTAGAAAGTCTTGCGGGTTGGGGCGAGGCGGCGGGATAATACAGTACGCTCGAATTTCTCCTGGGGCTGGCAGTGGCGATTTTGACAGGCTTTGGCTATCGTGTTGGGCAATTTGCTGTAGGCGGGCGTCCGCCGGGACGAAGCTTTTGCTGTCCAGGCGAAGCGGGCGGGACGACCGCGTCGGGGCATTGGACACAGCCCGCGAGCGGTGCGGTGCGCCCGTTCTACAGAAAGGCAGCCTGATGGCGGCAAGTGAAAACCAACGTCAGTGCTAGCCTGCGGTCGCGGGGGAATTGTTCCCCAATGGGCTGGGAACCGCACGCAGACGCGTTGCGTTCTCAGGTCGAGTTAACCAACAGAGGTAAACCTGTCGCAAGATGTGCGTCGGTTGCGCGCATCTTGAGAAGGAGGACACTAACCCCGGGTTGTTGGCGAGACAGTCAGCCATGTCCTTCGCTCACGCGTCGGGCCAGTGTCAAATGTGTCCGCGTGCGGTGTAG
>JAADHY010000343.1 GCA_013151585.1 Planctomycetota bacterium | reverse complement strand
TTTGAGGTCGCGCGGCCGGGCCGGTCCGAACCCGTCCGTATCCGTGTCCCGCCGCAGCCCTTCCGATCGCTCGGGCTGGTGATGGACATCGAGCCGATCGTGGCGATCAAGGAAGGCTCACCGGCCGAACAAGCAGGCCTGAAAGTGGGCGACAAAATCCTGCGAGTCAATGGGCGCGACGTCGGTCAAGAACTGAACCCGCTGCGGCTGCCGGACCTTTTCGCCAGCTTGCACGGCCAGAACGTCAAAGTCGAAGTCAAACGCGAAGTCGAAAGCGGGACCACCGAAGATGTCACGCTGCACGTGGTGCCCGAAAACCGACCGGGTTGGGTCGAAAAGCCTTTCTCGCCCGGCGTGCCCCTCTCGATTCCAGCCATCGGGGTCGCCTATCACCTGATCCCCACTGTGCTGCGAATCGAACCGGGCAGCCCGGCCGACGGAAAGCTCAGGGAAGGCGACCTGATCAAAAAGGTCGAGCTCGTGCTGCCCGAAGGGACTGAGCCGGACGGGTTCGAGGACGAAAAAGGCGCGATTCCCATCGAAATCGGCGGCGACGAAAAGAACTGGGCCTTCGCCTTTTGGATGATGCAACTGGCGGCCAGGCGCGACGTCCGGCTGACCGTCAGCCGCGAGGGGCAACTGCAGGAAGTCCTGCTGACGCCGCAGCCCGCTAAAGACTGGTACCTGCCCAACCGGGGCCTGCGTCTGGAGCCGCTGACGACCACACTGAAGGCCGACAGCTTCGTCCAGGCCGTCGCGATGGGCGTCCGCCATACCAAGAACTCGCTGCTGGACATCTACCTCACCCTGCGAAACCTGATCGGCGGCCTTCTCTCGTACAAAGAGCTGCATGGGCCGATCGGCATCGCTCGAGTGGCTTACGAAGTCAGCAAGGAAGGACTGTCAAAGCTCCTCCTGTTTTTGGGCTTTCTGAGCGTCAATCTGGCTGTGCTGAACTTTTTGCCAATTCCCGTTTTAGACGGCGGGCATATGATTTTTCTCGCCTGGGAGGGGATTGTGCGTAAACGGCCCAGCGAGCGGGTCATGGTGGCCGCGACGTACTTTGGCATGGCGTTCGTGTTGGGATTGATGTTGCTGGTGATTTACCTGGATATCTTCGTCCACCGACTGGGCATCGACTAGACCGCTGCCTCCTGTTTCCAGGCTCGGCGTAGGACCTCGCTGACGGTCGGCTCCGCTGACCTTCCGAACTGACGACGTCACGTGTTGCGAAGAGGCCTTGCAAAGACCATGCCCGGCTTTGACCGACGCGACTTCGAACACAGTGCGATCTCGCTTCTGGCCACAACATTTGTCGTGGCCGGCGGAATCGTGCTGTGCGCGTTCATGAGCGTCGCGTTTGGCCGCGAGCCGATCCGGCCGCTGCTGATGTCGGCGGCGATCTTCGGGGCGACCGCGTGGCTGCTTTACTTGCTGCGCGATCGGCCGCGCCGAGCAGAAGAGCGTCGCCGCGGATTGCTCGGTTTCTTCCGTCGCCGCAAGACCGCCACGATCCGGTATCGGCCCGGCAAGAAGACGTCCAACGTGCGTTACGTTCGGTTCGGCACCAACCAGCCGCCGACTCCCGAAAAGCTCCGCGACCTGGCGGACGGTCTGCGCACGTGGGTGCCGTCCAAGGCTCCCGATCGGTCCGAGCCGTCAAACAAGTCCGACGGCTCGGACGGGGCAGACTTTTCGACAGCACAGTAGCGGCCCATTCGACCGTGTCATCGGTCCGATGCGCGTAAACTCGCTTCCTGCATCATCGCGTACAAAACCACATTCACTGCGATCTTGACGGCGTCTTCCGGCACATATCCGGCACACGCCACCGACGCCTGCCGTTCCAGCGCGCAACTGATGTCGTACTTGCTGTAGATCACCGCCCAACGGCCATCAAGCTGAATCCCCTCCAAGAAGGGCGGGCCAACCTGCACGAAGGTGTTCAGCGCGACGTTCGGGTTGTCCGCTTCCGGCGCGCGCCGCCGAACGCGGCTCAGGTTGTAGCCGACGGCCGCCGTGAACAGTTCGTGATCCGGCGGAATTCGCTCTAGCCGCTTGCCTGGAAACAATTGCTTCATTAACTGACGGAAGCTCCGGTCGAAGGGCTTTGCCCCGCAGCAGGCGTCGGCAAACAAGACGCCGTTCTGCAAAAGGTACCGCTTCAATTGCTGCCGCTCCTGCTGACCGAGCTCGAAATGCCGCTGACCGTGCATATAGAGCAGCGGATAGTTGAAAATGGCCGGATCGCTGGCCAACAGATTCGTCTGACGCGTCGAGGCGGCTAGGCCGACGGCTCGGTTTAACGCTCGGAGCAGGTTTCGCAAAGCCTGTGGAGCGGCGTCCCAGTTGCCGGTATGCCGAAGTTTGGCGACCTGGAGCAGGCCCCGCTGAATCGCCTCGTCTGAAGTCTCCTCTTCGACCAGCTCGTGTGGCTCAAGTTTGTCCGGAGGTTCGCGGCCGGTCGCGTAAGCGACCACGTTCACGCCGATCCGCGTGGCCTTGGTGATCATGGCTTTCAGTTGCGGATGCCGTTTCGGCGGGTCTTGAGCCGACCACTTGTTCCACAAGCAGGCGATATCGTCCGGCGAGTAGACGATGGCCGTCCGGCAGCCGAAGTCGACGCCGAGCAGCTTGACCGAGCTGGGATCGAGCAAATACTCGCTGCGAAAGATCGGATGCTCCGGTGGCAACGGGCGCAGCTCAGCCATCCCTTCCGGATACATGCGCTGGATCAGCCTGCGGAAGCTTTCGTCGAAGGCGCTGCTGCTACAGCCGTTGACGGCAAAGACGAAGCCGCCGTTGTTGACGTATTCGCGGAGCAGCTTGACGTGGGCGTCGGTGAAAGGCAGGGGCTGATCGCCGCACAGATAGAGAATCGGCGACTGCATCAAGTCCACGACTCCGCCATGTTCGGCCACCTGGTCCAAATCGACGACTTGCCAGGTCATCAGCTTCGGCCACTTCGGCAGCCCGCAAATCAGCTCGGTCAGATTGCGCACGTCGTGCGGGTGCAGGTTCCAGGCGGCGCGGCGCGCCGGCCTCGCTCCGGGCGCCTCTTTCTGGTCAGCCGCGCCATATTGCAGCTTGTTGATAAGGACCGGAGCCAGCCCTTTCGAGAGAAACAGCAGCGCAAAGCTAGTACTCACCACGGCGTCCTGCTCCAACGCCGCCCCGCGCCACTCGCCCGTGCGCCGCGACTGCTTCTGGATCAGAAACTTGGCACCTTCCCGATACCAGTCGTGCTTGCCAAAGAACCGCCGGCCGCTCAGCCGCCCCGCCCGTTCCAGACCGTACAAGTAATAGAGTCCCCACGCGTTGGCATTGGGATTGTGCCCGACGGCGAAATGGCGTTCCAGCCACGCGATGCCGCGCTCCAGGGCCTCGTTCGGCAGTTGAGGAGCACAGCAGTCGGGTTTGCCGTCCGGACCGACGTCGGAATCATCGGCCAGCATCATATCGGCGATGACCAGCGACGCGATACCGGCCACCGTCATGCTGCCTGTCGGCGTCTGGTTGTGCGAGCGGCTATAGCCCCAGCCGCCGTCGGCATTCTGGCAGTCCAAAAAATGTTGACGAATCCGCTCCCAAACCGCGCGGTCAATCGGAACGCCCGCCAACGCGGCGTCGCGCAACCCCAGCACGGCGAACTGAGTGTTGCTGTTGTCACCGCCGAATCCGCCCAGACCCGGCTTGACCGAATAGCTCCACATCCCTGCGTTGGCCCCATGTTTGACCTGGCTCTGTTCCAGTTTCTCCGCCAGGGCCGAGATGCGCGCTTGATCGCGGCGGTCGTCCTTGGCGGCGGCCAACGCCATGATCATCAGCGAAGCTTCGTACGTGCGGCTCGGCTCCGGCTCTTTGACCGAGCGGAGGAACCGGAGCCCTTTCGCTACGGGCGGATCGTCCACAGTCATGCCGGCGTTGATCAGGGCCAGCAAAGCCAGACTGCTGACGCCGACTTGATAATCCCCGCCCAGCCCCGATGGCCACGCGCCGTTGGATTTCTGTCGCGAAATCAGAAACCGCTTGGCCATCTCGATGGACCGAAGCACCGACTCCTTAGTCACCTCCTGG
>JAADHY010000010.1 GCA_013151585.1 Planctomycetota bacterium | reverse complement strand
GGGGACGGAGGCGAGACGGCTTCCGAGTGAGCACGGCTGGCAGGTCGCCCGCTTTGATCCTGGGAAGAGCGAGGGCAAGATGATGTCAAGAACGGACATCATTTTGCCCTTTTGCATTGGGGGCTCATCGGGTTGGCCAGCGAACGATAATCTTGGCTGACACGGGGTAGGGGAGCCCTAGCTGCGAAAAGCGACCGGCGTATCCTCGTGATTAGTCGTAAGGTGGGCACCGCTCACCACAAACGGGGTGAAATCGTGTGTCGACTTGGACGCAAAAGGGTGCGGGGCTTGGCCAGCGTCTCGCCGCTTTAGCGGTGTCCCTTCCCATCGATGATTTGGCCCCTCTATCGGCGGAAAGCAGCCGGGGCATCTTCTTCCGCTACGGTCGACTCGCTCTCGACCGGCTTCTTCCAGGGCGGCACTTCGGCCACGGCCGGGGCGATGATCGGGAGCATCGGGTGTTTCGGCTCCATCAGCATCCGATAGCAGCCCGTCGATTCCAAGTCAAAGAACTGACGGAACCAAAGCATTCGCCGCACGTGAGGCTGCGGCGAATACAGCCGGACTTCCGCCCCTTTCCGGTGGTAGTCGTCGAGCATGCCGAAAAAGCCGCTTGGAATGTACTTGACGTGCGTAAGATCAACTCCGATCGAGCGGCAGCCTTCTTCGTGGAACAGCCGGGCCAGGGTGTCACGCAGCAGAGCCATGTCGGCCCCGTCCCAGATTTCCACCTGTCCCAAACTGACGACCTTCACGCCCCACACATCGTGGATTCGGATTCGTCCTTTTCGCGCCACCGGTAGCGAGCCTCCTCAGAAGGGATCCCAGCAGAAAACCGTACGGGGCCGAGGGGATGCAAAGTGCACGCCGTTTCGCCTTTTTTCGCTGACGCTGGATTGGCGCGGCTGCTGTAAGTCCAGCATTCGCCGGTCATAACGGCCGAACACTTCTACCAAGGCCGCTTGGTGTCGCTCGCCAACCGTTGCTTGCGGTCAACACGAACGGTCAAACACGTTGCCCAACGGCAACATTTCAGCCGGGCTTCCGACCGCCGCCCGAAAGCAATCCGAAGGGAACGGAGTCGGGTCCGTGGGCTGGCGTGGTGCAGATCGCGACCGGACCCTGACGCGCAGGGGCATTTCTTAGAAAAGGCGACGGGAACGTTTGCCGGTTGGGACGCACCGCAACTCCGGGGCTGACGCTGCCAGCGTCGGCTTCTCGAGAAACAGCCGCGAGGCGCCCGACAGAAGTTGACAGCTTCTGCCGCAGTTCTACAGCTCCCGTCGCCGATCGGCACGGCATGTTTGGTCGTGCAAACGGCTGCAGGCGACGGACAGGTGTTGTCCATCCTACGAAATGATCACCTTACATTTCGTTGCAGATTCTCAATGGCGAGAGCCACCAAAAGTTTCGACGGTTCCACGCCGACGGGTGTACCGTGTCGGCGCCGTCGTGCGACTGGTCTTGATCGGATAGGGCAAATCGGGTATTTAACGTCGCCTCTCTCGGATTCCTGCCTTCTCGGTTTCCTCGTACGCTGCGTTGCGTGCCTTTGCCTATCGTTGGCCTTTCCTGAACTGGGCTGGCGGGCCGTTCCGGAAAGGGCTCGGTCGGACGCCGGAAACAAGCTCGAGAAACCTTCTCAGAGCCTCGGCCCGTTCAGACCGTCCGTACGATTTCTGTGGGTACAAGGAGGTCGGAGACCATGCTGCTGGCTCGCTGCCTTCCGTTGGTCGTGCTGTTCGCTCTGGTCGCGGCGGCTCGCGCGGAGTTGCCGAAAACTCCCTACGAGGCCGTTGTGGTCTGGGACGAGGTGCTCGTCCGCAGCGGGCCAGGTAAGCAGATGTACTACCCGACGGGGAAGTTGAAACGCGGCGATCGGGTCACGGTTCGTCGGCACGATCCGGGCGGTTGGTTCGTGATCGATCCGCCGCCGGGCAGCTTCAGTTGGATCGCAACTGAATTCGTGCGGCGGACGGAGGGAAACCGCGGAGTTGTGACTGCCAACAATTTTGTTCGCATTGGAAGTGAACTGGGCGAGGTTTCTGAAGCGATCCGTCACATGGTCGTCGCGGGCGAGCAGGTTGAAATCCTCGGCGAACGAACGCTGCAAACCGAACGTGGACCGGTTCGCATGTATAAAATCAAGCCTCCCCGCGGGGAGAATCGCTGGATTCCCGGAGCGGCCGTCGTACCGGCTTCGAAGTACCGCGAACTCGCTCAAGCCCGCCCGAAGCCGTCACCTCGTGCTGCGCCGCTACCCTCCGATACACCTCGAGGAAAGGCCTCCAATCCGCCCCAGGCCAAGAAAACCGTTCAATCCGGCCAATTGGCCAAATCTCGTCAGGACACCGCTTTCGCCAAGCGTTCTGAAGTTTCGAAACCTTCCGGACGTCGACCCTCGCCGTCCCCTTCGCCCCAGCGACGCAGCCGGGATGAAAAGCTGCTGGAGCGGCCGCTCGTGCGCATCACGAAAGACGGCAGCCACAAGGAACCGACAGCCGAACAGATCGCGAAAGAAAAACAAAAGCAGCGACTCGAAAAGCTCGACGATCGGTTCCGAACCATCATCAAACAGAAAATCTCCGAGTGGGACTTCACTCAGCTTCAGCGCGACTACGTTCAACTTAAGAAAGAGGTCAAGGACCCGCTGCTGGCGTATCAGCTTCAGCTTCGGCTGGAAGCCGTGGAACGGTACCAGAAGAAGAAACGGGAGTACGACGAGTTCGTGCGTCTGACGGCGGAAACGTCCCGCCGTGACGCTCAACTGCTGGCCTTGCAACGGAAAGCCCTCTCGCCGACGGGCGAGACTCCTCCGAACGGCGGCGATCAACCCCGCTCGCCCAGCCGCTGGCAGCGACCGCGGCCAACCCCCGCCACGCAGAAACCTCGCAGCCGCTCCCCTCGCCTGGACGGGGCGGGCATCATTCAGCGATCGGCGTTGACCTTCCCCGGAGCGCCTCGTTATGTGCTCCTTGCTCCCAACGGCCGAATTCTCGCCTATCTGCAGCCAGCCCCGAACGTGCAGTTGGAGCCGTACGTTGGTCGCGCGATGGGACTGGTGGGACGCCGCTACTACCGGCCGGACCTTCAAACTGACTTCATGATTGTCGAAAAGCTGATCCCGGTTCGTTTGAAGCCATAGCGAAGATCATACCCATTTGGGAAACACCTTGCCCGCGTGTCCCGAAGCTCGGAAAGCCAGCCCGGCGGGACGTCTCGCGGAGTTGCTCGCCACAACCCCGGCCCAGACGGACGGTTCCGAAACAACGGCCTGAAAGCCGGACCGGGAGCAGGCGTTAGACCGTTCCGTTCAGCACGGATTTGCTCCGTTCGTGCGTCGACAGCCCGCTTCGAGTCAGGGAATGCATTTGGGACGGTTTTCCGGTGGCAAGCGCGTATCGCGAGTGGCACACGGAAGAGAGGAAGACGCGCCGTGATGAGCCGCCATCGGTACGGTCAGCGACTTTGGCTCGGCCCGGGCAGTCGCGTCAGGGCCTCGCCGTTTCTCTTTCCTTTACGGCGATCGAAAACTTTAGGGGAAGCCGGTACACAGCAGGGGCCGCGTAATAGAGGTCGATGTCTAAATCGATCGTCTTGCCCGCACAACCTTCATTGGTTCGATACCGAACTCGAATCTCCCGCTCCTGACCAGGAGCGATGACCAGCGGCAATTCGCTGATCACTCGCGCTCCTCAGCACGGCGCCGCACCGACGACTTGCACCGGTCGTGACCATAAGTTGCGGAGCAGGAAGGAGACTTCTGCGCGAACGCCCGGCGGCACCGGTCCGACAACGCCCGGCGATCGCGCCACGTAAAGCCGATGTCCGTCCAGGTAGGCCAACGCCGCCGACACCGACCCGTGGCGCCACGTTAGGAAGGCCAACCCGAGTGCCTCGCAGACGAAAAACGCGATGGCGAAACGAAATGTCCACCGGGCCACACGCTCGGCTCCGTAAGAACGCACGTCGGGGGTCATTGAGGTATCTCCCGCCAAGGCCTGTTTTCGGCTGCAATGTTGTCTCGCATCTTGCCAACGAAGGTACAGACTATCCAGCCGGGAATCAATACTCGAATTGT
>JAADHY010000455.1 GCA_013151585.1 Planctomycetota bacterium | reverse complement strand
CGCGAGCGTGGAGTGACGGCTGGACCACGACTGATGGCTTCCTGATCACTGACTGTCGTGCCTTGGCAGCACCGCACGGCGGCGGCTGGCGGATGCGAGACACCACGGCGAGGTTTTCAGACGTCGCCGGAAGCGTGCCACTGAGCTTTTTCTCGAGTTCCGGACCAGCAGGGATCAAAAGCGAGGCGGCGGCGCGTCCAGTGAATCGGCTGCAGAACAACCGAGCCACGCCTGCATAGAACGTCAACCGCCGCCCCGTAGCCGTCTTTATAGCATATTTGAACTGATGGGAACAAGTGTTTCGCAGAAAAAGCCGGAGGCCGCGAGCGCGGGCCGCTTCATTATTCGACTACCCCACGAACCAGGACAAGTGGCGGATTTCCGCCATTTGGAAATTTGGTAAAAAATGCAGTGTAAGCAAGATTCAGAGAATGGGCGGCTTCTCTCGGCTTTCAGCTTCGCTCTAGCAGGGCTGATTGTCGGTATATATTTCCTGGACTACCTGTCCCACCAAGGGCTCTTCCAAATGCGACAGATCGGGCGCCCCGGTTCGAAGCCGGGAGCGGACCACGTTGCTGAGACGGAATAGGCATATTGACCCGTTGTGGGATTGAAGAACTCGTACAGGGGGACAGTCACGTTCGGTGCGGCGGGTGAGCCTACGGGAAGCGCGTAGAACAAAGGAGGCGAGGACCGTCGCGACGAGGTCTTTGAGGGGCCAACAATGAGCCGATCATTCCCGGAAGACGTCGCTACACGCTGAACGGGCACGGTGCCGGGGCGACGTCGGTCGGGAGCAAAGAAAGCGATCGGTCGTTCCAAAGGCGAGCCGTGTGGTCCCTTCCATCCGACGTGGAAAGAATCGGGCCGGAGTACCGTCCCGGCCCGCGGAGCCAGCCGACCGGCCGGTCCGATGTGCGGATCGTGCCGATCGTTCCGTCCTCTTTTTTCGGAAGGTGCTGTTTGTTGGCTGCCGCAAGGAGTTCGTTGATTGTCGGAGCCTGAATACACATAAACGGGCACTGGCAAAAACAGACGCGGGTCCGACAAATTCAACCGGTACATGATCTGATTGTAGTTGTACCGAGGCGTGCGATCGGGATTGCCGGAGAACGTGTTCGTGTAAGTCCCCTCAAAATAGATCAGCCGTCCGCCTTCTTGATCGAAGTACGGGTGCTGCTTTGGGTTGTAGAAGCTGTACTTACGATGGGTGACGACTTTGACAGCATAAACCCAGGGCCCCAGCGGTGTATCGGCTTCGGCGTACCACACTTCGCCCAGGGCCGAGGAGTCTCCGAAGGATTGAACGGCAATCATGATCCACCGTTTTCGATATGCGTTCCAAAAGACGGAACCACGGTGGGCTTGCACTGGGTGTCCTGTTTCGACGTCTTGCAGTGGCAGTAAGACGTCGCCGGGCTGGAGTTGGCCGTCACGGAGAAGCTTAGCTTGCCGAGCGGGACCGACGAACGGGGTGTTTCGCTTCCAGGAGTAGCGAATCCGCCCCGACGCGTCACGGTCGACGCGTGGCTGGTCCAGACGGGCGCTGGCCTGCAGGCAAGTGAACGCCTCGTACTGTGCGAGATCCTGCACGGCGTCGAAGTCGGCAGGAGCGCGCAAGAGCGGAAACGGGTCCGCGAAGTACACGTACCGGGCCCCTTTCTCTTCGTGAAGAAACGGATGCCCGTGCGGGTAGAAAGGGGCGTCCTTCGGGAAGGTGACGAGATGCACGAATTCCTCACGTTCGTCATCGAAAACGCAGAGACCGTGTTCGTACACGGTGAGAGGCGGCTTCACTTTAACGTAGTGGGCAACGAGCCGTTCCCGACCCTGCGGATCGGGCAAGACGACTAGCCCGTTGATCCAAGTCGGGCCCGGACCGGGCATTCGAGCTGTGGGTTTGGCGAACCCGTCCTTCCCGACAAAGTACTCCAAATCGACGCCGCGATCAGGTGGTAAACCGCCATCCTCCGGAAGCATGGACGTTGCGCCCGGCACGTGGAAATTGCCAAGGGGATACGAGGGGCGGTTCGTGTCGCCCCAAAACCAGTAGAGACGCCCGCGATAAACGGCGTTTACGACACTGTCGGACCCCAAAACCTTGGCGTTCAGCACGGGGCGACGGATGGGGATGCGATCGGTCTGGCCAAGCAGGACACTGTCGCGGTAGATTCCCGCTCCGGTGATGCGATACAACCTTTCGGCAATGTTAAGACGGCGGATCTTCCAAGTCACCGATCCGCCTGGAACGACCCGTACTCGGCGTCCACGGTAGCCGAACCCGTCCTTCGGAAATTCGTAGCCGTGGCTTTCGACAAAAAAGAACACGTCCTGATTCATCAAACCGGGTTCGCAAAATGCGGCCACTCCGTTGCTGTCGGTGAAAAGGCGGATGCCGTGTACTGTCCGCAGCTCGACCAACGGCACACCTCGCCCCGTCTGCTCATCCACAACGCGAATTGCAAAGAAGTCCGATGCAGTCGCCATCGGCACGCCGAGCAGCGTGGCTCCCCATGTCAAAAATGCCACACTCCACCACAACACTTGGCTGACAACGGTTTTCGTATCGGACTTCATGTCAGTCGCCTCCGGTGAAGAGTGCTGGTATTGCTCTTGCCAGTCTCGATCGTCCATCAGACCACCCATGGGGGCGCGATTCGCCTGCTGAGCTGTCAGGTTGCGCATTTTTCGGGATTTCCCTCGGAACCCCCGGCTGCTTCCGGTGGTGGTCTGGCTCATTCCCCACGGGCCACAAGCGTTGCAAGGAATGCGAGTTTGACACGCACACCCGCTTTCGATTAGCCGTCGAAAGCCTCCCTCGCAAGTCCTTTCCAAAAGTGACACGAACCGAGCACTTGTTGTTGGTGCGAGAATCGCAAGGTCCGAGCCAAAAGCTTTGCTTTTACATCCCCGCAGGTACGTGGTTTGAAATGCGATGTTCGTGCACCGATTTGGATCCAAAGCAACAAAGGACTGCTGCACTCTGAGAGCTCCCCCGACGAAAGCGCGAACATGGCTCGCGTTTTGAAGCCGATGAGTGTCTTTGGGAGTCTTCCAAAGCGGTCGTCCGGTGTTGCTGCCTTGGGGCTTCGGGAGTGATGGCGGAAATCCGCCAATTGCCAAACCGACTCCAGAAAGTCTCGCATTCGGGGGTTGTCAGTTAGTATACTCAGGCCGAACTTCGCTTGCACGGTGACGTTGGTGGCTTCACGACGCAAAAAGGGCCCGGCAATCGACCGCGGAGGGGATGGGCCGCCCGATGGACGCGCGACAGGAATCTTCGAAAAACGGCCAGAATTTCGATTGCGTTTTGCTAACGTCTTGGTAAAGTCTAGGACGGCTCGCCTTGGTCGCGCGGGTGGCACACGAGGAAGGAGATTCGATCATGGAGGTCAGCGAAGTGGGGCATAGGGCTCTAGCAGCCCAGTCTGGTTCTTCTGGTCGAGTCGGTTCGGGTCAGCTCGACGGATCGATATTGGTCAGAGCGAGCAGGTCGATCGCACCATTCTTTGAAAAAACATCACGTCGCCCGGGAGGCGGTTCGTGTCGCGAGGAGCGGATGGCTCGTCCGGATGCGCCTGGCGGCTAAGAGGGGCAGAGCAGAAGGCGGTCAAAGGATCGCTGGTAGGGCGTCATATTCTCAACTGCTCCTATTGGTCTTTCAATTCTTCATGTGGCGACCATGAGCTATCACAGTCCCAGGCAATCCGTCGACGATCGCGTGGCCTGTTCGGGGCAAGACGACGGTGTAAGTGGTTCGGAGCAGGAATCGGTCGACCAATCCGCGTCGCTGTCGCCGCGCGGCCGGGAGCGATTGCTGGTCTCGATGAACCAGACGACGACGCGCCGCTGGACGCTCCAGCAAGACGTCCTCTACTACCAAGAGATGGAAATCGATGCCATTGGCGTTTGGCGGCCCAAGCTGGCGGCGCTCGGAGAGGACGAGTCGATTCATTTCCTTCTGGAATCGGGGCTGAAGGTTACCAGTGTTTCCTGGGCGGGCGGCTTCACGGGTACCAACGGCTACACCTTCGAGGAAGTTTTGGACGACGCTCGCCAAGCGATCCGAACGGCGGAACGACTAAAGGCGGATTGTGTGGT
>JAADHY010000143.1 GCA_013151585.1 Planctomycetota bacterium | reverse complement strand
CGGATCCGGCGGTTCGCCCCCTTGATGGCTCAGCAGCTTTTGTAACACCGTGCCTTCCGGATAGGGCGGCTCGCCGGTCAGCATGTGGTACAAAGTGCAGCCCAACGAGTAGATGTCGCTCCGCACGTCCACGTTGCGCGGGTCCTTCGCCTGTTCCGGAGAGATGTAGTCGAAGGTTCCCAGCGTGGTGCCGGCCACGGTCAGGTCGGGAGCCGATTGGGAATCGATCTTACGAGCTAATCCGAGATCGACCAGCTTCGCTCGCCCCGACGGAGTGATGATGATGTTCGAGGGTTTGATATCCCGGTGGATGACGCCAGCCGCGGAGGTATGTCGCAGGGCTGAAGCGATCTGCAGCGTATAGTTCACGGCTTCGGCCGGCTCCAGTCGCCCCCGCTGCCGAATCAGATCGCGGACGTTCGTTCCGGTGATGAACTCAAAGGCGATGAAATTCAGTCCGTGCTCTTCGCCGATGTGGTAGACACGAGCGATGTTGTCGTGGTCGAGCCGTGCGGCTGCCCGACCCTCATTGACAAACCGCTGCACGGCGGCAGGGTCCCTCGCCTGAAAAGGCGATAGGACTTTCAGAGCGACATAGCGTTGCAGACGGGTGTCAAGGGCCCGAAAGACGGCCCCCATGCCGCCCATCCCGATCCGCTCTTCGATGACGAAGTGCCCGAGCTGGATGCCTGCCGGATCGGGAGCCCGGCCTTCCAGAACGTCGCTTTCGGGCGGAAAGAGCCGTTGCCACAGCTCGCTGGTCTCGGCCGGCACGTTCTGCAGCGCCACCGACCGCGTTCCGCGCCGCTCCGGGTTCACGACCGTCTCGGAGCAGTGCGGGGCAATCGGGGGCCGGGGGCCCGACGAAGCTGGCCCGACCGCCGAGCCGGGATCAGAATGTTCGTCTGGAGTCTTCATCCGATTGGAAGTTCAGAATGCCAAATGCGACGGGGCGACACCTCGCGCGGCCTCGTTTCCGCTCGGCCGCCATTGAAGTCGGTGGCGCTCTCCGGGAAGGTGTTTCCGCAGCACCGTGAGGCTCGAGGAAAACGTCTGGATCGCTGAGCGATCCACGAAATGGACTTCGCCCCGGAGCAATTCTTTGCGCCCGCGCCCAGCGCGACGCAATGCCCCGTCCGCGAGGGGGCTTCAGCCACCCTGTAAGTATATCCGCTCGGAGACGCCTTTTGCGGACTAAGCCTCGCTGCTCTGGGCGATTTCTTCCAGTTTGCGCTCGATCGCGCGGAGGAGCTGAGCGAACTCGCCGTCAAGTTTTTCCGTAAAAACTTCGCTCTCCAGAACTTCTGCCGCTCGATTCCGGACCATGGTGTCCGAGACTTCTTCATCGCTGCCCTGCTGTTCGTCCAGCCGGACCAAGCCGTTGAGCGTTCGCACCCTCGGGATAAAGTTCTGCTCCATATGCTCGATCAGCGCCCGACAAAGCCGGTTGGCGTCATTGCACAAGTCCATCAAGGGCATGTTGTCGAATGAGTTGGGTTCGTCTGCCATGGTCCGTCTCCGCGCTCGCCGCCGTCCCTTCGGTCCGGGCTCCGCCGCTCCGATCCGACGTACGTCCAACCACCGTTTAAACCGGCCGGCCGCCGGATTCCACCGACCGGCCACAGGTGCAATCGGTCCGCCGATCGATTACCATTCTAGCAGCTTTTTAGACGTTTCGGTCAAGCCGTGTCAAAAAACGGTCTGATTCACAAAACGGGTTCGGGACGGCCTTTCACCACGGCAGTGGCTGGGCGGAGCGGTTTTCCCTCGAATTCCGGCGGTTCTTGAGGCGAGTTCCTCAACGGCCTGGCCTTGGGCAAATTCGGCGGAGACGGTCGCGACCTCCTGGGCGCGCTGCGGGAAGGGGCCTTGATGGGTCCATGGGCGCAATCAGTTCGGTCGGTTCGGCCGCGCGCGGGCCAAGCCGATCGCCTGCAAGGCGGTCCGGAGACCGGTAACGGATGGCAAGACGATGAGAATCCTGCTGCTGGCGGACATTCACGCCAACTGGCCGGCTCTGTCCGCCATCGATGAGGATTTTGATGTTTGTATCTTTTTGGGCGATTTGGTCGATTACGCGACCGACCCGAGCCCATGCGTCGAATGGGTCCGACGGCATTCCACGCTCGGAGTGCGCGGAAATCATGACCACGCGTTCGCCCAGCGTGTGCCGGTGAAGAAGCTGTTTGGGCTATCGGTGCTCGCGTCAGCAACGCGATCGATCCATTTGCACCAATTGGACCGCGCGCAAACCAAATTCCTCAGCCGGCTCCCCGTGACGCGCCGCTGCCAGATCGACGGCCGCCGCTTTTGTCTGGTCCATGCTACGCCCCGTGATCCATTGGACGAGTATCTGGGGCCGGACCAAGCCGCCTGGGCGACTCGCTTGCAGGGAATCGACGTCGATTTCGTCTGCGTGGGACATTCCCATCAGCAGTTTGTCCTGCAAGTGGGGCGGACGACGGTCGTCAATCCGGGCAGCGTGGGGCAGCCGCGCGACGGTGATCCCCGATGTGCTTATGCGGTGATTGAGAACGGGCGAGTCGAGCTCCGCCGGAAGGAATACGATATCGACGCTACGATTCGCCAAATGCGGCACAGCGGATTGGAGCCGCAGTTGGTCGAGCTGGCTGAGCACATCCTCCGAACCGGTGGACAGGTCGACACTCAAAAGTGGGAGCGGTTCAACGGGGTCCGCCCGGCGCAATGATTGCGCGATCAGGAAGCGATGGTTTAGCCAAAGCCAGCCGCCGCGGTGAGAACTGTCCGCCGATCGGCGTTTTCGCAGGATTGCGGCCCGGCATTGCTGATATCCGGCGCCGTCGGGACGACCTTCGACGCTCACCGCCTCCATTGGCGTCGGGCGGAGGTCAGCGGACGCCGTGAGATTTCTTGCCAGTGGCGGATGTCAATTTCGTACGGGCCATGCGGGTGGTCGAACCCGCCGAAATCGGCCAGGTACTTGGCCATCCGGCCGATCTTCTGCTTGGATGACAATTCACCGGGATAGTCGACACCCGGGGCTCGCCCCCAAATGATGCGCGAGCCGCCCTGCGTGACCAATTCGTAGATCAGATTCTTCATTTCGGGGCGGGCCTTGGTCCGACGAGGAACCCGGATGCTTTTCAGACCGAACTCATGCCAGAAAGGCTTCAACACCGCGGCCAGCCGAGCTGCTCCGTGAACCACCGGATCGCCCCACGCCGTGCCCGCGGCTCCTTGCGGCGTCGAAAGTACGTTCTCGATCAGCGGGTATTCCTGCGTCTCAGTGACAGAAAAATCTTCCGGAGGCAGCAGGACGCCTAGTCCGTCCACGGGATAAACCCCGTTGCGAACACGCACCATCGCTGCGGGCTCGCGAAAGCGAATCTGAACAAACACCCTTGCCGGAAAGTCTTTCCGAACCGACACGACCTCTCGCACCCAAGGATGCATCCCAAACGCCTCCGCGACTCGGCGCGTCAGATCCTCGTCCAGCACGCTCAACGTCTCCGGCAGGCCCGCTCGGCGCACCACCTGACGGAGGAAATCCGGCGGGACCCAAGGAGGCGCAGGCGAGGTCTCAATCTCCGTGCTCTTAAGCAAGTACTCCGGTCGTTGACTTAGGTCCGGCAGCCACTGTTTGGCCGTTGGCACCAGAAACGTGGATGCCACGCCCAGCGCCACAAGGACCAGCACCGGAGGACGGAACAGGATCGCCGCCAAGCCGGATGACGTCGCCTGCTGTTTTCCGTCTTTCTTGCTCGCCATGAACCGCTTCCTCTGCTGATCATCAATGCTCCGTGGCAAGCCTCGATCACCGATCGGGCCACCTGCCCCCAGGACGAAATCCCTGTCTCAGCCGCCACAGCGGGACGGCAGACTTCTTGCTGAGCCACTGCGGCGAGAAGGCAAAGCTTGTGCTGAATCGCCGGCGGGCCGCCCGCCCATGGCGTACCGCCCATTTGGCCTCACCGCCGGCGCGGCCAGGACTGCCGACTCGGCGCAGACCGCCCCTCTTTGGTAGCTATCGGTTGGGGACAACAGCCGGCCCGATGAGAAAACCAGACGTCCGCTAGGTTTGCCTGGCGATCGGCCGGTCAGACGCAATGTGTCAGCCGTATTGGCTCAAGGCGAGGCTT
>JAADHY010000682.1 GCA_013151585.1 Planctomycetota bacterium | reverse complement strand
GAGTTTGGAGGAACTGTCGAGACTGACGGGGCGATCCGCCGATCATCTTCGGAGACGAACGATCAAACGCCTTTTGGGGGCCGGCCGCGTGACGTATCTTTACCCGGACGAGCCGAATCACCCTCACCAAAAGTACGTCGCGATTCCGGAGGCCGATGCATGAGGTCATATGCGTTGGGAAACCGGTTCGCTCTTGGCCGCACCGCCGGCATGCAGCCGTTCGGATTCCTGGAAGTCTGAACAGAGGCATCCTGAAATGGCGGGGAGGGACGAACAGAAAATGACGACACCGGCCGCGACCAAGTTGAAGAGCACAAAGCGTCTCCCGAAAGGTTGGCGGTGGGTGCGGCTGAAAGACGTCGCACAGATCAACCCGCGCAGGCCAGCGGATTTGCAGAGAGCGGACGAGGCGCCAACGTCCTTTGTCCCCATGGAAGCGGTCGACGAGGTGACTGGCAGAATAACAAAGCAAATCACGCGGCCCTTCGGCGAGATCAAGCAAGGCTACACGTATTTCGCCGAAGGCGATGTGTTGTTTGCCAAGATTACGCCCTGCATGCAGAACGGCAAGCACGCCATCGCGCGGGGCCTTATCGGCGGTTTCGGTTTCGGCACCACAGAATTCCACGTTCTCCGACCTAGCCCGGCTGTGACCTCTGAATGGATTCACTATTTCGTCCGGCAACCAGCACTTCTCTTGAAGGCAACTGAGCATTTCACTGGCGCGGTTGGCCAGCAGAGGCTTCCTGCTGACTACCTAGCCCGTCTGCAATTGCCTCTCCCGCCCGTTGCCGACCAGAAACGCATCGTGGCCATCCTGAACGAGCAGATGGCGGCCGTGGAGCGGGCGAGGCGCGCAGCAGAAAAACAACTGGAAACCATTCAGGCCCTTCCGTCGGCTTTGGTCCGGCGGGCATTTATGGGCGAACTTTAGGGGAGGGGGATCATGGCCAAGAGACAACGAGAACTGGTGACCCACACCTTCAAAGGGCCCCGATTCGAAGATCACGGCCTTGATCTGGACGTGTTGCCGGACTTGCTGGCGTACAAGACGATTCTGGTAGAAACTGCGAAGGAACTTTGGCGACGTCGACACCCAGATCGCCAGCGCCTTCCCAAAGGCTTCGAGGATTCGCTCAAACTGAAGTTCTACGAGCTGAGACCGGGGAGCACAGCCGTTCCGTTGGTCCGCGAAATCGAATGCGAAAACAACGAAGCACAGCTCAAACTGTTCGAGCCGCCGCCCGACGAACTCGATGAGGCAGTACAGCTTGTGGCGGACACCATCGACGCCGCGGCCAATGACCAGCCCTTCCCGGACGATTTGCCCGCGAGCGTCACTCCACTGTTCGCAAACTACGGAAAGACGTTGCGGGAGGACGAATTCTTTGAGCACAACATTCCCGACCGTCCGGCTGTCACGCGCTACACGGTCGCGGTCCGGGACAAACTGTCGCGCAGCAGCCAAGAACCGTATGAGGATGCTATCGAATTGGTGGGCGAGGTCCGGGCCGCCGACCTGGACGGCACCAGTTTTTGGCTTCGACTCGACAACGGGACGAAGGTGCCGGGAAGATTCGAGCCGGATCAAGAAGCGATCGTCGTTGAGGCGCTCCACGAACACGCAACTCGACGGCTCAGAATAATCGGCCGGGCTGAGTTCGATCCAGCCACGGGCTCGCTGAAACGCATAACCGCTGTCGATCATCTCGCTATCCAGATGCTTGCTGAGCAACCCGTCGATACATCGGCAAGGCCCATATGGGAGATCGCCGTCGAGATCGGGGCCACCGTGCCCGAAGAGGAATGGGCGGACGAGCCGCCCGACGTTTCCAAGCGCCTTGATCACTACTTGTATGGCTCCGGGGAGGGAGGAGAATGAGGACGGTCTTCGCCGATACCGCGTACTGGATCGCCCTGCTGAACCCGAAAGACGAACTCCACGAGCGAGCCCAGGAGGTTTCCAAGTCGCTGGGCGCCATTCGGATATTCACAACAGAAATGGTCTTGGTCGAGCTGCTGAACTACTTCGCCAATCCGAAGGCGAACAACCGCGCCAGGGCTGACAGGCGCAAAGCTGCAACCGCTCTCGCGAAGACGGTTCGGGACGACCCTAACGTGACAGTCATTCCCCAGACGAGCATCCAATTCCGGGAAGGGTTGAAGCTCTACGAAGATCGACCTGACAAAGCTTGGACTCAAACCGATTGCTGTTCCTTCAAGGTCATGGAGAAATACCGAATACGCGAAGCACTCACGTACGACAAGCATTTTGAACAGGCTGGATTTGTAGCTTTGCTCAGGGAGGACGACGAATAATAATGGCACACGGCACCACGAATAACCGCAAGCTGGCGACGCCGCAATCGATCGACCAGGTGGTGAAGTCGATCTGCGACATCATGCGCCGCGGCAACTGCGCGGGCGCGCTTCAGTACGTCCCGGAACTCACGTGGATTCTGTTCCTTCGCATTCTGGACGAGCGCGAGCAGCGGGAGGCTGACGAAGCCGAAGCCGTTGGTGTCCCGTACTCGCCGTCGCTGGCGCCGCCGTACCGCTGGCGCGACTGGGCGGCCCCCTTCGATGAAGAAACGCTGATCGACGTCAACGGCGAGCAAAAGCCGCAGGGTTGGAAACGCCGCGAACTGCAAGAAAGCGCCATGGGATCTTTTTTCGCCTTCGTGAACGGCTCCCTCGACGCCGAAGGCAACCTCGTTGGCCTGCTACCGTACCTCAAAGAGCTGAAGAACCGCTTGGACGCGACACCGCGTCAGAAGGTCATCAGCGAGGTAATGACCGGTGTGGAGCGCGTGCGGATCGACACAGAACGCAACTTCCTCGATGTGCTCGACAAGGTGCACGAAATCAGCGAGGAAGCCGTTGACCCGACCCATGTGTTTACGCTTTCGCAGGTCTACGAAGGCCTGCTCCTGAAGATGGGCGAGAAGGCCAACGATGGCGGGCAGTTCTTCACGCCGAGGCAGGTGATCAAGGCCATGGTCCGCGTGGTCGCTCCCCAGGTCGGCGAAACCGTGTACGATCCCGGTTGCGGCACCGGCGGCTTCCTGGCCGAGGCTTACCAATACATGCTTGAGAACTTGGGCGACACGGCTACGGCGGACCAGATTGAAACGCTCAAGCAGCACACTTTCTGGGGCCGGGAGAAAGAGAACCTCATTTACCCGATCGCCCTGGCAAACCTGGTGCTGCACGGCATCGACAAGCCAAACATCTGGCACGGGAACACCCTGACTGGTCAAGAAATATACGGCGGACTTTTCGAAGACGCTCCGCCGCAGTTCGATGTCATCCTGACCAACCCACCTTTCGGGGGCAAAGAAGGCAAAGAGGCACAGACGAACTTCGACTACAAGACCAGCTCAACGCAGGTGCTTTTCCTGCAGCACGTCATTCGCAGCCTGAAAGAGGGCGGCCGGTGCGGCATCGTCTTGGACGAAGGGCTGCTCTTCCGCACGAACCAGGACGCCTTTGTCAAAACGAAAAAGAAATTGCTCGACGACTGCGACCTGTGGTGTATCGTTAGCCTTCCGGCCGGCGTTTTCACGCAAGCCGGTGCTGGCGTCAAAACTAATTTGCTCTTTTTCACTAAAGGCGGTCCCACGCACAAGATATGGTACTACGACCTCACCGACGTGAAAGTCCGCAAGAAGACACCGCTGACACTCCAGCACTTTGGGGAGTTTTTCCGCCTGTTGCCTCAGCGGGCCGATAGTGCGCGGTCCTGGACGGTGGACGTAGACGATCGCAAGAGAGTCGCCGCAGAGGAAGCGCGGCCGTTCAAAGAGGAAGCCGCTCGCAAAAGCCGGGAAGCCGCAAGGTGGAAGGAACGGCTGAAAGAATCGAAGAAATCCAAACCGCGCGATGAAAGCGCCATTGCCGAGGCGGAGGAGCGAGCCAAGGCGCTTGCGAAGGAGGCCAAAGAGGCTGAGAAGCGAGCCAAGGAAATCGAGGACGCTGTCTACGACTTGAAGGCGGTGAACCCTCATAAGAAACGCGAAGTCGACACGCGCACACCAGAAGAGTTGCTGGATATCATCGAAGCCAAAGGCCGTGAAATCCAACGAGCTCTGGATACGCTGCGAGTCACGCTAGCGCCGCGACGCTCCT
>JAADHY010000046.1 GCA_013151585.1 Planctomycetota bacterium | reverse complement strand
CACAAAGCCCGATCTAATGCCCTCATGTCGATCGAGTTGCGGGTAGCTATCTCCCGACAGAATTGCACATAGTCCCACCAAAATGGGAATGAGTATTGCTTTGGTACGTCAAGCCCCACAGACCATAAGGCTCTGAAATCGAGAATTGGATATCTATCCTTATGGAACAGATGAAGAATCGCGGACGCAGTCGGCCATTGCACGCCGTCCAGTAGCGTCAGGACTTCTATTCTCGAGCGCTCCTCTGTCGCAGAAAAAGACCACGACGTGATCTCTTTCACGTATTCTGGTTCGTTTCTCTTGACATACCTCGAACTGCGAGGGGCCTTCCAACGCGCCACCAGCTCCAGTTGCTCCTTAGTGAGACAAGCAGCTTTTTGAACCTCCGAGCGCACTTTGATCAATGGTGATTCGTCTTGTGGGTATTCATACCTCTCGGCCCATAAACGGATATCACATTCAGGAAAACGCAGTCTCATGCTGTTTTTTCCTAGTCATTCGCATCCGGGCCGACGACCGACTCCGGCACATGCGCGGCTTCGCGATTGTCTCAGTCTGTGAGTTCAAACACGACGTGAATTTCACTTTCGATTTTGATTCGGCCGGGCTGAAACGTGGTTTCGCCGAAAGCCGGAGCGCTTAAGCAATACCTGACGCCACTAAGAAGGGCCTCGCCGCTAGCATCGATCGTAAGCACTTTTCCAACTTTTGCTCCAAATCCGTGCGCAAGACGGGCGGCTTGCCGCTTGGCGTTTTCAATGGCTTCCCTGAGAAGCTGATCTTCGATTTCACGTTGCTTGCTGGACCGCAGGTTGATGCGTTCCAAACGATTGGCACCGGCTTTGATTGATTCGTTGAGCAGCTCGTTCAGGAGCTTCATGTCGCGAAGGGCAACAGTGACGGATCGTGTGATCTCGTAACCAACAAACTGCCAGCCACGCTCGACATCCTTGTACTTCGGCTTGACGTAGAGTTGCGTCGTCTGGACGTCGCTGGGTTTTACGCCCAAAGTCTCGAAGGCATTCAGAAGAGACGCGATCTTGGCATCCGCTTCCCGTTTGCCTTTCAGGAGACTTGCATCGAATACGAAGATGCCCATCTCGATGGTGGCAATGTCAGGCTCCACTTGAGTTTCTGCGTACCCCGTGACCGAGACTGTTCGGCGGTCCTCCGCCGAGGCCGTGACAACAAAGAGCACGGCCCCAAATGTTGCGGTGAGCATAGCTCGCTGCATGGCACCGTCCCTTTCTTCTGAAAGAATCAGTGTTCGTCGATTACCCTGCGCCGAGTTAACACTCACTCTATGCTGCGTGCGAAACGGCTCAGAGTGATTCGGCTGCAGTTATCGAGCGCAGCCCTCCTGCCTGCAGTCAGGCAGACCCATTCGAAGCCGCGCGCAGCGGCGTCTCGCTTTCCGGTATTGCGTCCGATGACATCGAATATTCACGCCGGCGATCTTCCTTTCGCCGGAACGTCAAGAAGGCGACAGCAGGCGCGTGTCTGCCGGCGCGCACGGGGCCTTCCGCTCCGCAGGACGACCGGCGCGACGTTTGCAGTGCACTCCGACCTGATTATTGCTGCCGGACCAGCTCGAAGGGTTCGAACAAACCGTAGTCCAAGGTGTGGTAGGCGTCACCGGGAGGCGGACCGGTTCTCGGACCACGTTGGAACGCGGGCGGCCAGGCCGCCCCGCGCACGGGGCCGGCGTGATGCGGACCGAGCGTGTTGCGGAGCGTTCCGATCACGATCACCTTCACCTCGTTCTGTCCGGCTCGGATGTGCTCGGTCACATCGCACTGCCACGGCTGCCAGCCCACATAACCGGCCAATTCGCCGTTGACGACGACTTTGGCCACGCTGCCTAGCCAGTTCTTCCAACGGACCACGTACCGGCCAGCAGGCTGTTCGACGTTGAATATCTGCTGGTACGCCACACCCGCAGCGTAAAATGGATACCCCTGACGGTTCCACCCGACGGGCCGCAGGCTCAAACCGGTGCCGTCGACCAGAAAGCGAGCTAATCGGTTATGGCCATCCTTCAGCTCGCTCGAAAAAGCGTGCACGCGCACGCCCTCGATCTCTGCGGGTTCGACCTGGTCCGCCTTCGCCGCGTAGAATCGCACTTCGCTCAGACCAACAAACGCGTGGCTCTGCTGAGCCTTCTTGATGGGGTAGCGATCTCCGCGGTGGTTCGACAAGATGTCAAATTGGACATATCGCACCCCATCGGCACGCACGTCCAGCCATTGCCCAAAATCCAAACCATCGCCCGTGGCCTCCGCCAGCCGGAACGTTCCGATCGGAATCGTGAAGGAGTCCGGTTGGCCCGTTTTGGAACCGAGAATCTTCAGCTCGTCCACGCCGCGGTGGGTGTAGTTCACTTCGCTGTAATTCCACACCCGAATCCCGCGAAGATTGCAAGTCCGACCCAGGTCAAAAACAACGAAGGGATCGCGGTCGTTGCCTTTGGCCGCGTTCGGATCGCGGTGATAGCCGATCCCCGCGCTCAGCCACATTGATCCTTCGGGATCGTTGCCATGAGCGAGCCGCTTTTCGAAGCGAATCGGCTGCGGAGGAACGATTTCGAACCCGGCCTGAGTGGGCTTCAAAGCGAAGTCCCCCAGCACATAGGCCGGCTCGAGCTCGTGATAGATCGTCAGCGGGCGTGCCGTAATCGTAACAGCGTTCTCGCCCACGCGGGCCGCTTCGCTGATGTCGATCACGCCGAACGACTTGTCGAGCCACCACTGGCCCGGTTCGGCCTTCACAGGCTTCCCGTTGCACGTGATCGAGTACAGCTCAGGCTGCTCGATCACGATAAACAGCGGCTGCGGCACACGGCTGCGGATCGTGAACCGGTAAGTGGCCGAAAAACCGCTGTCCGGTGGAAACCTCTTGCGGATCAGCTCATCGCGAAACTGCACACTCCGCTCCCACGGATTGCCATGCAGCCCATGGTTTTGAAAAACGAGCGTCGCAGCAATGAAAAAGTAATGGCCTTTCATTTTCTTGCCGCGGACGGACAGATCGACGTAGTCTAGCGTGAGCACGTTCGGAGCAATCCGCTCGATCTGCATCGGACCGGCCGGCTTCAGACGCGAGTCACGATGTCGGGCCACCTGAGCTGGCTCGACCGGCTTTCGACTGAGGAACAGCAGCAAGCTGCCGCAGGGCGGCAATTCGAACCGGGCACGCACTCCGCCTTTCGTCCGACGGAACGGATACGCCTCGACTTGCCCCGTATGCAGGTTCCACCGCTCCATGCCTGCGGCCTCGGCTTCCAGGGTTCCCCGGCAAGGCGCTTCGAGGCTCGTGTTGACCAGAAAAACGAACTGGCCGTCATCCAATTGCCGGCGTTGATGGTAGAGGATCCCCTGGTCTCCTTCGTCCTGGACGAGGGCAAAGCCGTCGCGCGACCGGCGAAGCAGTTCGCCAGGCAGAGCGTCCGGCTTGATGCGGCGGAAGCCCTCCGCCTCGGCCAACGCTCGCCCCCGATCCGATTCCCGGCCATCGATGCGCGTCGGCGGCGGACTGCAGCTCAAAACCAGGCCGCCCGCGGCCAAATACCGATTGAGCAGTTCGAGCGTCTTGCTGTTCAGGTTTTCGACGTCTTCAGGCAAGACCACGATGTCGTACCGGCGTTGACCGATCACCAAAGCCCGGCCCTCGACGCGGCCGTGTTGTTCCATCAGGTACTCCGACCCGATGTCAAACTCGACCTGCCGCTGAGCCAAGACGGTGACCAGCCGTTGGAACCGCTGACCGATCTGCTCCATGCGAGCATCGGACTGATACATCCAAGTTGTCGTCGTCGGCTCGAACAGAAGAATCCGGTTGACTTGTTGACCGGACGACAAGACCAGCGACAGCCGTGTTAGGTAGCGAGCGACAACGTGGTAAGCTTCCCACCAAGGTTCGTGGTACGAAAACGACTGCGGATGGTCGCGTTTTCGGGCGCCCCGGATGGTGACGTAAGACAGATGCTCGTCGATGGTGTTGACGCCGAGCACCGAGACCCAATCGCCGATGCGTTTCATGTCCTCGAACCGCAAGTCCCAGCCGCCGGCTCCGTATGTTTCACACAACGTACGCCGTCGGCCGAACTGGTTAGCGACGCTGGCCAATTCCA
>JAADHY010000518.1 GCA_013151585.1 Planctomycetota bacterium | reverse complement strand
CAAGCCGAAAAGCAGAAGATTCTGAGCGAAGACGAGCGCGACCGCACTAAAGAACAGATTCAGGATCTCACAAAGAAGTACGAGGGCCAGGTCAACGAAGAAGCGGCGGCCAAAGAAAAAGAAATCATGGAAGAATAGCCACCGTCATCGGCGAGTTGGCATGGGCATGGCGCCCAGCCGTCTCGGAAACGGATCACATCTTCCGCTGCTGTCCCCGGAACGAAGACGGTCCTGCAGCTCGGCGATTCGGTTGACCTGCATTTCGTGACCGTGTCGGGGTTCAGACGCTGCGTGTCCCTTTGGCCGAGGCTGCCCGCATCGGCAGGTCACGACCTCGCCCAACGCTGCGAACTTCAAGCTTGCGAGCGACAGCCGCAAAGGCTCCGGCAGGAACTGGCAGCCCGTGCCAAGAGAACCCCGCGCCGACGTTCTTTTGTTCGGCGTGCGGCCATCGGCGACGCCCAGAAAGGACTGTTCGAGCGATTGAGCTGCCTTCTCTTGCTCCGGCATGCGCAGCTCATGGCGGATCGTAGCCGCCCGGATGCCAAGGGTGACAGCGAAGGATACGCCGTAAACCTCGCCAAGTACCTCGGATGGCTCCGTACTTGCGGACCGCTTGGATGAAGTACTCACTGCAACTCGGATAAAACCGACATTGGCGGCCAAAGATCGGGCTGAGGAAAAGCTGGTACAGCCGGGCCAAGCCGATGAGCGCCCAGGCTGGCAGCCGGCTGACGAAAAGAAGCACACTCCGTAGACGCCAAGGAATATGCCGATTCATGATGGCTCTGTGCTGTTTTGAGCGGACGCGGCTTGCCGGCGGCGGATTCGACGAGCCAGCCTCCACGCCAAACGTTTCAGCGACCTCTGATAATCGATCAGCCGCGGCTGCTCGCATTGACGCGGGATCAGAATCAAGTCCAGCCCCGAAGGCAGTTCGTGCTGACTCAGCCGAAAAGCCTCTCGCAAGAGCCGTTTCAGCCGGTTTCGCCGAACCGCCTTGCCGTGTTTTCGCGAGACGCTCACACCGACTCGTGTCCACCCCAGCGTATTGGGAGCCGCAAAGACCAGAAGATGCCCATCGCCGGCACGCTGCCCGCCCTTGTAGACCTGCTGAAACTCGTCGGTCTTGCGCAGTCGGGCTTTGCGCGGCAATCGGTACCTTCTCGGCTGCGGTTCCGCTGGATTCACAACTTGCGTCCTCACCGGGGAGCTGTGAAGGCTCACGAAAACTTCTCAGGGCTGTTCGGCGGGAAACGGGACCTCTGAACTTCTTCGGTGGACGAGCCCACCGCGCCCTCATTGGAGACGAACTCGACGCGCAAGCGAGGATAGTCAACAGACGATCTTGTTCACACTTTGGGTTGGTATCGAACTGGAAGGCCCCGGACAACGACGCTCGCGCGCCGTATGGTTTCCAGCTCGCTTGCCCCGTTTCACTTCGGCGGCGCGTCTTCGCACGGCGGCGCGTCCTCCGAACTTGAGTTGCTTGGGGACGCCGACGGAGGTCCCTCGCCCCGGCGTTTTGGTCGCAGATACCAAAACTCGTCCGTCGCCGTCGGTTTGGACGGTTGTCGGCGGATGATCCGCCGGACGCGATGGCCCCACAAAATGGCGAGCAAGATCAGCATCATTCCGACGCACGCGATGCCGACCAAAGCGACCACTCCCGCCAAGACCCGAGTCTTCTTTGCGTCCGAACGCGGCGGATCGCGTCCGAGCTCAAACGCGATGAGCGTCGACTCGGCTTCTGCTCTCGAACCGGACTTCGCCGTTGTTGCCTCGTCCGGCCGCGGCGCGCCGTCCTGGGTCTTGCCCCAGGAGAGCTGGCCAGACGGGCCGATCCTTTCGGGCCGAATTTCTGGCGATCTGGCCTCGGCGGCCGCCGCCTGACGGGACAGCCCCATCAGACCTCCCATCACGAGCATAACGGCGAACGCGAGAACGCACCACCACCTGCCTGGGCCGCCGGACAATCGCTCGCCGCCTCGGTCCATTTCGACTTCGCTCGGTCGCCTCGTCGGAACACCGCTCACCACAGCCCCTTCCGCGGATTCATCGGGGCCGCCTCGGCCAGCTCTTTTAATAAGGACTTCGCCCGTTCGCTCAGGTCTTTCGGCACAACGATCTTGACGATCACATACTGATCCCCGCGCACGCCGGTCTTGGGATCCCGCACCCCCTTTCCCCGCAGGCGAAGTCGCGTGCCGCTGGAGGTGCCTGGAGGAACGGTCACCACGACCGTGCCTTCCGAAAGCGTCGGCACCTCGACTTTGGCTCCCAGAGCCGCTTCAGTCACGGTCACCGGGACTTCGACGAGCAGGTCATTGCCTTCCCGGCGGAAGAAGGGGTGTGGAGCCACCCGCACCGTGACCAACAAGTCGCCGGGCGGTCCGCCCGCCACGCCCGGCTCTCCCTGACCGGCCAGCCGGATGACGCCTCCGTCGGCGATCCCAGCCGGAATCTTGACGCTCAGCCGCTCTTGCCGACCGTTACGCCGAATGACAAGGTCGTGCGTTCCGCCCTCGGCCGCGACATGAAACGGCACCTGGATTTCCATCCGGACATCTTGGCCCTTGGTCGGAGCCGCGCGACGACCGGTCCAGGCGGTTCCTGTCCGCCGTCCCGACCGGCCAAAACCGAAACCGCCGAACAAGTCGCCCAGGTCCAATTCGTCAAACAAATCGTTCAGATCGACCGCGCCCCCCCTACCCTCCGGGCCGCTGGACCATGTCCAAGTCCTGCTCCGCGGCCCGCCACTTTCGAAAGCCGCACCGTATCGGTCGTACATCTCCCGCTTTTCGGGATCGCCCAGGACTGCATAGGCTTCCTGGATCTGCTTGAATCGCTCCTCCGCCTCTTTGTCGTTCGGGCGAGCGTCCGGATGGTATTGGCGTGCCAGCTTGCGGTACGCCTTCCGGATTTCTTCAGCCGACGCGTTCCGAGGTACGCCCAGCACTTTGTAGTAGTCGACGGTTTGAGCCATGATTCCCTGCTTGCTATCGCGGCCGCTCGCCAGTCTCTCGTCTCACGGATCCAAACGTCCTGTCTCACCCGCGATGCGGGCACTGGGACACCGCATTGTACGGGCGGCCGCTCACGCGATTCAAGACAGCCTTTTTCGATTCATTCGGTGATTCGGTGACGGGGCGGATGAGATCGGTCCCCATCGCGTTCCAATCCGCGATCTGGCCGGCGCCTGTGCGCAGCAACGTTGTTTTTTCGATGAGTGTGCCATAATCTGGCACGGTTCGGCCAAGCTGTATCGCTTGGCGGTCCGTGCGCTTTCCCTGGATGCTGGCGACGAGCCGGTCCTGCGAGACTTTCGACCGCTCGAATGAGCCCTGTTAAGTTTTCTCGCCGCCATGGCACGTTTTGCACTGCGCAATCTGTTTAGCCGACCGCTCCGATCGCTCCTGGCCGCGCTTGGGCTGGCCGTGGCGATCGCGGGGATGATCGGTCTCTTCTCGGTGGCCCGTGGGATCGAGGAAATGGTCGCGGCCACCTTCGCGCGCATCCCAGGGCTGGTGGTGATGGAGGCCGGTGCACCCATTCCGCTATTTTCGCGACTGCCAGCAAGCTGGCGTGACCGGTTACAGCAGGTCGACGGAGCCAGCGTTGTCTCGCCCGAAATCTGGACTCGAGCCAACCTGATTGACGGCCGCCCTGTCCTCATTCCGCCCCGACTGGTGCTCGGCGTCGACCTAGCCGCTCTGGCGAGCCTGCGCCACGAGGTTTTCCGCGAATCGATCCGCCAGGGACGAGCTCTGACCGCGGCCGACCGTGGTACCAACCGAACGGTTATCAGCCGTCAGATCGCCGAGCAGTACCACAAGTCTGTCGGCCAAACGCTGACGGTCAACGGACACGACTTGACCATCGTCGGCGTCTATCACACCGGCTCGCCACTCCTGGACGCCACGATCGTTGCAGACATCGATTTGATCCGATCGATGAGCCGAGCCAATGCGGAGGTGGTCTCGTGTTTTTACGTCGAACCGGAAGAAGGGGTGCGAGCGACGGAATTGAAGGCTCGGATCGAGCAAACTTTTTCGGCGGAAGACTCGGACGAAAACCCCTCGGCGGAACCGGTCGTTGAGGTCCGGAGTGCGGACGAATGGAGCGAGCGGTTTGAACAGCTCAGTGCCGACTTGGACGTCACCTTGAGCGTGCTGACGGC
>JAADHY010000560.1 GCA_013151585.1 Planctomycetota bacterium | reverse complement strand
CGCCTGTTTGGCTTCCTCGACATTCTTACGCATCAATTCGAGCTCAACATCTTCCGCCTGTTCGACGATGCCCGACTCCCCGCCGGAGACTTCGGCGGCCTTTCGCAGCAACTCGAGGGCTTCTTCCAGCTTGCGCTCGGAGCGGTAATGTTGAGCCAGTTTGACGTATGGGTCTGGGTTGTCCGGTTCCTTCCGAATCGCTCGCTGCAAATCGGCCTCGACGGACATCCCCGGTCCGATCGCCTCTCCGGACTTATCCAGCCCGATCTGCTTCGCCAGTTTTTGCTCCGCCAGCGTGTCTTTCGCCGACTCAGCCTTTTCGTAGCCACCGCGGTCCAGCACGGCACTGGCCTGAAGCTCGTTGTATTTCATCCGCGCCTCGGAATCGTGCGGATCCAGCTTCATGAGGTGGCCCCAGATTTTCAGGGCTTGTTGATATTCACCCCGGTTCTCGAGGATCTCCGCATAGGCGCGATTGTACGCCTTATTGTCCGGGTCTTCTTTCAAAGCGCATTGGTAGGCGAAAACGGCCACCTCGCCGTAGCCGAGGTTTTTGGCAGCTTCACCCAGATCGGCGTTCAGTTGGGCGTCCCAAGGATTGATCTTCAGACCGTCCTCGGCCGCCCGCTCGACGGCCTCCCAGTCCTTCTGCATCTTGGCTTTCTTGATCCGGCCGCGGATGCCCATCAACTTCATGCCGGCCATCTTGGCCCCGGTCTTGTTATTGTTGTATTTGCGGTACTCGCCCCCCCGGAGCGTTTGGCGGTACATGAGGTTCTCAGGGACGAAGGCAACGGCCTTGGAGAACATGTCGATGGCATAATCCCAGTTCTCCCGGGCCATGGCCTCGGAGCCCTTCCGCCAGCAATCCGCCGCGATTTTCTTTTTGTCGTCGAAACTTGTCGCCATCGGATTTCCTCGGACTGGTCCTCGACGCCGCAAAACGGCAAGATTGACCCGGTCTCTCGAAGTTCAGTTTGTTACCGGTTTCGTGCGGACCGAAGCCACCGGCGTGCCAGCGGACGCCCGCACCTCACGACCACGTCCAACGGACATCGGCCTTCCTCGCCACCGTACTTTAACACATGCCTCGGACCCTTTCCAGAAGGCCTCCAACGTGATCAGTTCACTGGACGCGTGAGTGACACCAGGCAGAGGACGCACACACAGGAATCAGGCGAACGATGGGACTCGGCTTCGGTGGGATTGGGGAAAGGGATCCGAGCGGAAAACTCGCCTGGGAAACTGGCCTTCACGGACTTGCCAGTTCGTGGAAGCAGGCCCGGGGCCGGTTCTCCTGGCGTCTACCAGGCACTTTTTGTCGGAGCCCGTCAAGAAAGCTATTCTGGCTCGGCACGGCTTGGCTGACGTGCCCGCGTGGTCTGGTTTCTCTTATCCGCGTCGACGGTTGTGAACGACCGCCAAGCAAGAATAGCGAACTTCCGATCCTCGCCGTTCGCCAACACGGAACCGTTCGGCACGCAAAACCCAGACACGTACAACTGCGCCTGGGGGCTGGTGAAGGGAACCTCGAAGGAGACGGTCAACATTCCTCGCGTCAGAAGAAAAGGTCCCGGCCTCCCGCCCGGACCAAAGGCCTTTCCGTCGCAGAGAAAAGAATCCCGTGAACACGCCCATTCAAAAGCGAATCCCCCAGCCGGTTCTGAGAACCGGTCCTGAGAAATTGTCGCCACGCCCTGAACCGAAGCGTGACCAGGCCGTGTCAGAGCCGACCAGACTTGTTCGGTCCACCACCTCGTCGCTTCCACCAGGAACAGCATTCGTTCGGAGTCTTTTTCTGGGGCGGACGAACGCCGGCGGTGCCTTTTCGGCCGTCTCTCGTTGTTTTGCACGAAGTTCTACGCAAATCAGGAATCTCCGAAAAGTTCCGGAATGTTCCGAACAAAATACGAGAGCGTTTGAAATGCTGTCACCAGCGAAGAAGACACCCCAAACAGCCCAGGCCTCCGACTTTTGCGGCCCGCAAAAAATACGGAATCTATTCGAGATGGGTACAATGGGGCAGCCTGAAGGAAAAGGCAGTTGCAACTGACGCCGCGTTTTCTGATCCGTGCCGGTGTCGGCCCTATCATCCGCTGACGGTGACGGGAATCGGATTGATCCTTGTGCTACCTCTCGCCAGTTGCGCGGCACAGGCAACATCTGGGAAACACACCCGGAGCCATTTCGGGAGCGCGATTCGGCCGCTGACTTGGTTTTTTTCGAATCTGGTGAGTGTCGCCCAGAGCCGATGACGCAGTCAGCTCGGGCGCAATTTCACCTAACCGTGAACAAGGCTGCGAGTTAGTGTCAGTACACCGTTGTGTGGATAAATCGGTTTCGATACCATAATTGACGTATGGGAAGCCGTCCGCGCGATGGTACGGCCTTGGGTCCAGAAGTCTTGGGGAATGTCTGACGCTTTCGTCAGACGGCGTCGGAAGATTGGGGGCACACGATGGCGGCCGACCCAGTATCTGAAGGCTTGCCGTCTTTGGATTCGGATGCGTCGACAGTCGACCATACCTCGGAGAATCTCGAAAAAGAGAAATCCTTGCGTCGGGCGTCGGAAACCGACGGCGTGCCGGACAAGAATGCGGCGGAACAGCAGTCGTCCGATCTCGCCGCGTCCGATGCGCAGACCGCTCAAGCGGACTCCGTCGACCAACTCGGGTTTGAGTTGTCTGCTTCATGCGAACCGGGACGGCGCTGGGGACGCTATCGGATTCTTCGGCTTCTAGGGCGGGGCGCGTTCAGTCACGTGTTTTTGGCCCGTGACGAGAGCCTGCATCGCGATGTCGCCCTAAAACTCGCCAGCTCCGGGACACTCCTGTCCCCGCAGGGGCGCAGTCGGTTTCTGCTCGAAGCCCAGGCCGCGGCCCGGCTGAACCATCCGAATATTGTGCCGGTCTTTGATTCGGGACGAATCGGGGACACGCACTATATCGCTTATTGGTATTGTCCCGGGCCGAATCTGAAGCAGTGGCTAGCATCCCGAGCGCAGCCCTTGCCAGCGACCACAGCGGCAGCGATCGTCCGAGATCTGTGTGACGGGGTAGCTCATGCCCATAGTCGCGGGGTTCTACACCGAGACTTGAAACCGTCAAATATTTTGCTGGATCCTGTCCCGGAGTCCGAGCTTCCCGAAAAGGCAGCATTCCCGTTCGTCCCAAAGATCGCCGATTTCGGATTGGCCCGACTTCCAGAAGAAGACACGCAACAAACGACCGAAGGCACGATTCTGGGCACCGTCGATTATATGGCTCCAGAGCAGGCTAGTGGGGAACTGGACGAAATCAGCACCGCAACTGATGTCTACGGTCTGGGAGCCGTCCTGTATGAGCTGCTGACACTCCGGCCGCCGTTCCGTCGGAATCCGGGCGAGACGGACATGCTCTCTACGCTCGAGCAGGTGCGAACTGTTCCTCCCGCGCCACCTCGACGGCTGAACCCGAATATTCCCAAAGAACTGGAAGCAATTTGCCTGAAGTGTCTAGCTAAACACTCCTCGGACCGCTACGGGACGGCAAACGAACTGGGCGAGGACTTGCGACGTTTTTTGCAGGGCCGTCCAGTCGAGGCACGCCCCGCCTCCACGCTGAAACGCCTGCTCCTTTGGACGCGACGACATCCGACGTTATCCGCCGTTTCAGTTCTTATCGCCGTTGCCATGCTTCTCCTGATCGCCGGATTGATGTTTTACAGCAAACAGCTCGCTGATTGGAACCGGCAGTTGTACCAAGCCAACATCGAGGCCCGACAGGCCCAGCAACGCGCGGAAATGGCCCATCGGATCGCGGAACTGAGCCGTCAGGCGATGGAACGCCAACTTTATGTCTCGGACATGCAACTGGCTGCTCAGGCTCGCAGAGAGCAAGACTTGGTCGAAACGGCCCACTTGTTGCAGCGCCACCAGCCGAAGCCCGGTGAAACGGACCGCCGCACTTTGGCGTGGTTCTTGCTCCGCCGCGTGGGGCGAGTAGGATTTGTCGATCTGTCGACTCCGGGAGGAGCGCTCTATACGGTCAGCTATTCCCACGATGGACGACTTTTCGCATTCGCCGGTTCGAAGGCGGTCGCATGCATTCACAGCAGCGTAACGGGGCGAGAAGTCGGCCGAATTCCGACAGGCCAGCGGGAAATCAACGCCCTTGGGTTCTCTCCTGACGATCGTTTCTTAG
>JAADHY010000757.1:3173-7356 GCA_013151585.1 Planctomycetota bacterium | reverse complement strand
GGCGACCGTCAGCACGCGGATCGAGCCGTATCTTTGCCCGACGATGGTTCTGCCCCGCCCCGTTCCGGAAGAGTCGTGTGGAGAGCCGAAGCGAGCCCCGGGCAGCTACGCCGTCTGCGCCGGGACGGTGAACCCGTGGCGCGAGCGGCATGACGGTGCCATCGTCCGGCAGCTTGATGGAATCACTCGGTTCCGCGACATCACGGACGGGACGTCTCAGACGCTCATGGTGGGCGAGTTCGACTACGGGCTGAAGAACTACACATGGCGCCGTGGCCCCTGCGCCGGTCGGTTGCGATGGGGCGCCGCCGCTTGGGCAGTCGGGTATCCGGGCCTGTCCATCGGAACAACACGAGGCGTGTTTAACAGCGACCGGCTGATCAACGGTTACGATGAGTTTTACACCTTTCGCAGCGATCACCCGGGCGGCGTCAACTTCACCCTTGTTGATGGATCCGTACGGTTCATCAGCGAAAAGATCGACGCGAATCTCCTAGACGCTTTGGCGACGCGACAAGGCGGAGAGCCGATCGGCGAATTCTGAAGCGAGATTCGACGCCCGGAGCGACGTGTTGTCAATCGAATCCCTACGTCGCCAAGGCCGGCCGCCATGCTTTAATTCGGAGACGGGGAGCTATGCACAAGAATCGGTGTTTTACGCCTGCGCTTACCGCGACGGTTCAAGACCTCTTGATCACTCACTGCAATCATTCGCTCATGCGATTCGCGGGCTTCGTGCTCGTCGCCTCGCTGGTCGGTCTGCCGGGTTGCAGCCGCGCCGGAGAACTGGACCGCGTTGCGGTACACGGTCAAGTCGTTGTCGACGGACAGCCATTGGAAGCAGGGACGATCGTCTTTGTTCCTGTGGGCGATACAAAAGGGCCGAAATCGGCCGGCGAAATTCGAGAGGGGCGCTACTCCATCCCTCGGGAACGCGGGCCCGTTGTTGGGAACCTCCGAGTCGAGATCCGCGCCGCTCCCATGCCCAGCGCTGATATCTCGGAGCCGGAAGAATTCGTTCGCCAGCTAAACCAGCCGTCTTCTCTCTGGCCTCCTGAACCCATTCCGGCTCGGTACAACGATGATTCCGGACTCCGGGTAACAACGACTGCAGGAAAGAACAACCGTTTCGATTTCAGGCTGCAACGATCGCCGACGAAGGGTGACGGTTCATAGGGTGGCAAAAGTTAAGAGTCCGGTGAAAGGCGGTGAATCTGGTGGCGCAACGGAGTCACAATCTCGGCCACCTCACAGGACGCCGAGCGAGCTTCTTCGCTTGTTCGACAAGCGAAGAATCACCGCCCCTCACGAAACTCCGTGGTGCGAGGCCCATGCGTCTATGGGGCCACAGCGGAATACCAACATTGTCAGCGAGGAGTCGAACATGCAAACGCGACGTATCACATCAACTGTTTCGCACAGCCGCCAACGATGTTTCGGAACGATGATGCTGAGCACGGCTCTCATCACGATCACAGTCACTTCCGTTTACGCCGGTCCGGGGCTGCTGCTAATCGCTCACGGCTCGCACGACGCGAAGTGGAACCAGCGTGTTCGTGAGTTGGGAGAACTTGTCGCAAGAAGAGTAAAGAATGGTGATCCGTTCCTCGCGGTTCGGACCGCAATGCTCGGCCACTCCTCTCCGACAGTGGCGGACGCTGTCCGCGAGTTGGAGAAAAAAGGGTGCGACCGTGTGATCGCCGTTCCGCTGTTCATTGCTCATTCCAGCCATACGCTCTTTGATGTGCCGACCGTTCTGGGCCTCTATTTTTCGCCTCAGGTGAAAAGTGCATTGCAGCGGGAAGGCGTCGCTGTCGCCCGCCCGCGCGTGCCGATCACACTTTGCGAACCTGTGTCCACAAAGGTTTTGGCGGAGTTTGCGTGGCGTCAGGCTCGACAGATTTCGCGCCAGCCGGAACACGAGGCCCTGCTCCTCATGGCGCACGGCTCCAGCCGCCACGCCACCTTGGTCAACGACCGTTTGCGGGAAATCGCGACTTTCTGCGCAGGACGAATGGGAATCGACTCCGCCGATTGGGTCTTTGCTGACCATGGCCCTTTGTACCTCGACAACGCGGTGCCGGCCATTCTTCGTGCGCTCCGCCGGAAAGACCGTGTGTTGGTGTTGGGCATGTATGTCTCGTTGAGCGCCGAAGACATACGCGTGATTGGCACGCGAGGTCGGCGCGAGCCCCCGCAACTGCGGGAGATGATCCGCAACGGCCGGGTCGTGTTTTCCGACGCCCGACTCGTTGAACATCCCGGCCTGGCGGATTGGATCATCGAAGTGGCGACCAACGCGTTGCCATCCAAGCCCGCCGCCGTTTCGATCGCCCCCAGCCAGCGTGATCCCCTTGTCTTCAGCCGTTAGTGCTTGACGATCTGAGCATCGACGCTCACGAAAAGAAGGAGATCAGCCATGACCGAGCCTCGCGGTCTTCCGGACGAATCCCACCACGCCCCAGTGACGGGCCCGGCCAGCCCTCCAGTCAAAGGCCGTGCTGCGTCGGTCGCCACTCGTGCCGACGAAAAGCCTCCGATGATTTTGATTTCTGATGAGCTATTCGCCTCGTGTGACGAGGTCATCATCCTCCACGGCAACCAGCGTTATCGCCTTCGCCGCACTCGCAACAACAAGCTGATTCTGTACAAATAAGGATGCGCGACGCACTCTGTGATTTCGACTTCCGGCCACAGTTGACTGGTCCCCTCTCCCGCTTGCGGGAGAGGGTGGTCCGCGTAGCGAGCCGGGTGAGGCCTCTCCGATCGGTGTCAAACAGTAAGCGGAAGGCGCTAGCCTCCGGTGCGCAGCGTGAACCGTGAGCGGAACGCGCTAGCGTCCGGTCGCGTTGCCGGCCCAAGCGTGTAGGCCGCAGGGGCCGCACGCTAGCGCGTTGCGTTCACTCCATCGGGGGAAACCCGGGGGCGAGCGGAGCGCTTCTCGAGAGCTCTGCGCCGAATCGAGCCACTGCGCCCCCTCATCCGCCCTTCGGGCACCTTCTCCCCCCGAAAAGAAAACGGGGGGAGAAGGGACGACTTTTATTCGGATGCCGCTTCTATTCGGATGCCGCCCACCCTCGTCCCCTCTCCCGCGTGCGGGAGAGGGTGGCCCGCGTAGCGAGCCGGGCGGGAGCTCTCCGATCGGTGTCAAACAGTAAGCGGAAGGCGCTAGCCTCCGGTGGTCAGCGTTTGCGAATTGAACCGCACGCTAGCGCGTTGCGTTCACTCCGTTGGGGGGAGCCCGGGTTGAGCGGAGCGCTTCTCGAGAGCTCTGCGCCGAATCGAGCCATTGTGCCCCCTCTCATCCGCCCTTCGGGCACCTTTTCCCCCGGACGGGGGGAGAAGGGACTTCCTTTTCGCACGCTGACCTCCGAGTGTGGCCGTGCAGCCATGCCCTCCTCGTGCGCCCCTGAGACTTTGAGATCGGCGGATGGATTGCTCTCGATCTCCTCGCCAGAATTCGATAACCTTCCGCTCCTTCAACGGATGGAATTGCCCGGCGGCTGCGGCGGAACGACCACAGCCTTGCAAGTGGGATCCGCAGCGCTGCGGCAGTGCCGTTCTTTTCCCCTTTGTCCATTTCGATTTCGATCGGTTTCCATGTCTACGGCGTCGACAGTTCGCCAACGCGACACCGTCGTCCACTGGCTCGGGCGGGCGACGATCGAGCTGGTCGTCGCAATGGGCGACCTGGCCCTCTTTGCGCTGCAAATGCTGTCCTGGATGGTGCGTCGTCCACCGCGTCGCGCGGTGCTGGTGCGGTGTCTGTATCAGGTCGGAGTCCGAAGCATCCCGGTCGTGGTCATCACGGGCGGATTCATCGGCATGGTGTTGGCTGTGCAAAGCTACGACCAGTTCCGATTGATGCGTATGGAAACGCGGCTGGGAGCGGTCATCAACATCTCGTTGGTGAAAGAGCTGGGACCGGTGCTGGCGGCGACCATGCTGGCCGGTCGGGTCGGCAGTGCGATTGCCGCCGAACTGGGGACCATGCGCGTCACCGAACAAATCGATGCCCTGCGGGCGCTTGGGGCCAATCCGATTCAATACCTGGTCGTCCCACGGTTCCTGGCATGCTTCTGGATGATCCCTCTGCTGACGGCCTTGGCCGACGGAGTGGGCATGCTGGGGGGATGGTTCCTGAGTACTCAGGTCCTGGGGGTCGATAGTTTTCATTATTGGC
>JAADHY010000757.1:0-3157 GCA_013151585.1 Planctomycetota bacterium | reverse complement strand
CTATGACGTGATGAGCGGCGTGTTGCGGAGTTTTTTCTTCGGAGCGGCCATTGCCGTGATCGCCTGCCACCGCGGCTTTCGCTGTGGAGCTGGTGCAGAAGGGGTCGGCCACGCCGCCACCGAATCGTTTGTGTTTTCGTTCATTGCCATTCTGGCCTTGGACTTTTTCTTGGGAATGTTCTTAACAAGCCTTTACTACGTGCTCTGGCCCGCTCCGATTTCGCTGTTTTGACCGACAGGAGCCGAGCCATTCCGATCGAGCCGTTGTGGCTCTCCACCAACACCGCTGAGTGACGAAAATCCATGGACGCCAGCCCTCCGATCGTCGAACTGCGACACGTCTGGAAAGCTTTCGGGCGGCAGTTGGTGCTGCGCGACGTCTCGCTGTCGGTCCGTCGAGGCGAGACGCTGGTCATCATCGGCGAGAGCGGTTGTGGGAAAAGTGTCACTATGAAACTGATGATGGCGCTGCTGCAGCCAACTCAGGGAGAAATCTTTTGGGACGGACGGCCGGTCGCCGACCGGTCCGAGAAGGAGCTGAGCCGACAGCGGTTGCGGTTTGGCTACCTGTTTCAGGGGGCCGCCCTGTTCGACAGCTTGAACGTCTACGAAAACGTGGCCTTCGGGCTACGGGAAAACACGAAGCTGACCGAAGATGAGATTCGACAAATTGTCGTCGAGCGTATCCGCGAAGTCGGATTGCCGGAAAGCGTTTGCCGTAAGAAACCGGCCGAACTGTCCGGTGGGATGAAAAAACGTGTCGGATTGGCTCGAGCCCTGGCTCTGAACCCGGAAGTCATGCTTTACGACGAGCCGACCACCGGACTGGACCCGATCATGAGTGATGTGATCAATCGGTTGATTGTCGCCACCCGCTCGCACTGTTGCTCGACGAGCGTCGTCGTCACGCACGACATGAAGACGGTCCAGACCGTCGCGGACCGTGTGATCATGCTTTATCCGCTCAACCGCCTGAAGCCCGATGAACCTCAAATCGTGTTCGACGGCACGGTGGAAGAAGCGTTTCGATGTTCGGACCCGCGGGTCGCTCAGTTCGTGCACGGCGAAGCGGGTGAACGCATTCGGGAGTTGGCAGTCGCATGAGTGAGCGTCAGTTGCAGTTTCGCGTCGGCTTGTTTGCCATCGTGGCATTGGCCACTTTAGGCGCGATCATTTTTGTTTTCGGCGAGTTCCGAACGGCTTGGCAACCGCACTACACGGTGGCGGTTCACTTTCCGTCGGCTCCGGGCGTGTTTGTCGGCTCGCCGGTGACAATGAGCGGCGTGAAGATCGGCCAAGTGAGCGACATCCGCTTTGACGCTCGGCGCGGCGGCGTGACAGTGCTGGTGGACATCGAGGAACGTTATAAGCTGCACGAAGATTCGCAAGCGAGGTTGTCGCGATCGCTGCTCGGAGATTCGTCCATCGAATTCACGCCAGGGGTCCGGCCGGGCCGTCTCGCGTCCGGTTCGTTGTTGGAAGGCTCGCTGCCTGCCGATCCGATGCAGATCGTTCAGGACGTCCGAACCACGCTGAACCAAACGCTGCGATCGTTCGACCAAACCAGCCGTGAATGGCGCGAATTGGCTCAAAACGTCAATGCCTTGCTCGAGACCAATCATGGGCATTTGGGGGAGGTGGTCGAGCGGGCAGCCGAGGCGTTGTCTCAACTGACCGTCACGCTGCAAACGGCCAATCAGACCCTGACCGCCGCGAACCGGTTGCTGAGCGATCCTGAGCATCAGGAAAGTCTACGGAAAACGATTCTCGCGCTGCCTCGTCTGGCCGAAGAGACGCACCAAACGATCACGGCCGTACGCCGAACCATGCAACTGGTGGACCGGAATCTCGACAACCTGAACCGGGCCACCGCGCCCCTGGCCGACCGGACGGTCTCGATCGCCGACAAGCTGGACCGGAGCCTTGGTCATATCGAGAAGCTGTCGGCGGAATTGAGCCGGTTCACTCAGTTGGTCATGCAAGAGGACGGATCTTTAAAGCAGTTCGCCACGAATCCGCAACTTTACCGGAGCTTGGACCAATCGGCGACATCGCTCGCCGTGCTCTTGAAGAACCTGGAACCGGTGGTGCAGGACCTCCGCATCTTCAGCGACAAGATCGCAAGGCACCCCGAACTGATCGGCGTTTCTGGCGCGATCAAAGGCAGCTCCGGGCTGAAAGAGCTGCCCGTCGAAGAAACTCGCCGCGCTCAGACGCCTCGGCCGCCCAGTTTGCTCCGACGGCGTTGAGCCTCGTCTTCGCGGCCCTCGAACTCGCTCTGCCCCCGATCGCAACCCGCGACGAATCTGCACCGGGCAGTTCCTAAAAGCCTCTGAACGCTCACCTCTTGATGCGTGAGAAAAAAAAACCGGCCGGTCCTGCCTGCCTCGCTCGTTTGAAGTCCACGGAGCCGATGGGCTCGATGAGTCCCGGCGCAACCGCGACGGCCTGCGCACATTGACGCACCGGCCGGCTCACCCCGACCCATCGTCCGTCCGTCGGCCATCGTTGCGGAACCCGACCGATCACGGCATACTGGCAACGACGATGAGCTGCTGTTGTTGAACGAGTTTTCGGTCGGCTGAAGTCGCCAGGCGTTTGACGGGATCGGGAGGAGATGACTGATGAGACAGCAACAAGCCCTGCGGATCGCAAAGACTCTGGTTCTTGCCGTGTTGGCTGCCGCGCAAGCATTGGTGATGTCCTGTCCGGCCGCAGAGAAGCCGAAGGCGCCAGCGGTCGAAAGCACAACACAAGTTCCGGAACTGACGATTCGAAATGTGACCAAAGTGCCGGTGACATATCACATCCGCCCGTTCGATTCCGACGGGAAAGCTCAGACGAAAACCGTGCAGCCGGGCGCGATCGACCGATACCCCGGCACGAAGGCGATGGACATTTGGTTTCACCGCGGCGGAAAGAAAATCACCTACCGGTTGGATCCCGGGCGGCCCTACAGTTTCCGATACAATGAACACCGGCAGGTCGAGTTGTATCAGGGAGCCCATGGCCGCCCGGATGCACCCGATTTGGCTCCTTGGGTGCCAACGCCTATGCCAATCGTCGACCGGATGCTGGAACTGGCTCGGGTCGGTGCCAACGATGTCGTGTTCGACTTGGGCTGCGGCGACGGCCGGATTGTGATCGAGGCGGCCAA
>JAADHY010000675.1 GCA_013151585.1 Planctomycetota bacterium | reverse complement strand
TGATTGAGGCACTGCCCCAATTGCGTGTCATTGCCCGCAGCGGCGTTGGCTACGACGCCATCGATCTGGAAGCGTGTGATGAGGCCGGAGTCGTGGTGACGATCACCCCCGGCGTCAATCATCATGCGGTGGCCGAGCACACGATTGCTCTCCTGATGGGCGTGGCGCGCGGTTTTCCCGAAACGGACCGCCGGGTGCGGGAGAACCGGTGGAAGCGCATCGCCCGTCCGCGCGTGATGGGCCGCACGCTGGGCATCGTCGGACTGGGCCGCATCGGCCGAGCCGTCGCCACACGGGCGGTCGGCCTTGGGCTGAAGGTGATCGCGTTCGAACCCGCGCCGGATCGGCAATTCGTTCAGCAGTGGAACGTTGAGCTGACCGACTTCGGCGACCTGTTGGCTCGGTCTGATTATGTCAGTTTGCACTTGCCGGCGTCTCCCGAAACGCGTCATCTGATCAACGCCGAGACGCTGGCCAAGATGAAATCCGGCTCGGTATTGATCAACACGTCGCGGGGTTCGTTGGTCGACGAGAAGGCTTTGTGCGAGGCGCTTCGGTCCGGTCATTTGCGCGCCGCGGGGCTGGATGTTTTCGAACAGGAGCCATTGCCTCTCGACAGTCCGCTCTTGAGATTCGACAATGTATTGTTGAGCGGGCACGTGGCCGGACTGGACGAGGAGTCGCACGCGGACACCTACGCCATGTTGGCCAACACGATCGTCGAGCTTTACAACGGCGGCTGGCCCGAGGACCGCATCGTCAACCTGAAAGGCGTCACCGGCTGGAAGTGGAACCGTGACTGAAGACACCAATCGTGTGCTTGCGGATCTGGATGAATGCGTCGCTGGACTGGAAGCGACGTTGATCGAAGTCCGTCGGCACTTGCACGCGCATCCCGAGCCGAGCGGCGAGGAAGTGCGCACGACCGAGTTCCTCGCGCAGCAATTGGCTGAAATGGGGTGGGAGCCCCGCGTTTATCGTAACGGCATCGGCGTGTCGGCCGACGTGGTTCTGGGCCGCCCCTCGGACGGGGCGCCGCTGATCGCCGTCCGATCGGACATGGACGCTCTGCGCATGCCGGATGAAAAAGCGGTCGAATACCGTTCGCAATATGAAGGGTTGAACCACGCCTGCGGACACGACGCCCACGCCGCCATGGTTTTGGGTTTGGGGCTGGCGGGAGCCGCTTGGCGCCGCCACTCGGAAACCGAAACGCTTGCTGGGCCGGTCGACGGTGTGCGCCTACGGCTGATTTTCCAGCCGGCGGAGGAGACGTCGCAAGGTGCGCGCTGGCTAGTTGAACAAGGCGTCTTGGAGGGTGTCTCGGCGATTCTGGGGATTCACGTCGACCCAGAACGGCTGGCCGGACAGGTCGGCATCCGCTACGGAGCCCTGACGGCGAACTGCGACGAGGTGGCGTTCGTCGTCAACGGGCACGGCGGCCATGCGGCTCGACCTCACCACACGATCGATTCAGTAGCGGCCGCCGCTCAGTTGGTAGGAGCGCTGTACCAGTTTTTGCCGCGGTCGGTGGATTCCCGTCAGCCGTCGGTCTTTACCATCGGCGAGATCAAAGGCGGTTACGCGCCGAACGTGATTCCGGAACGGGTCGAGCTGCGCGGCTCGCTGCGCACGACCGATCCGCACGTCCGGGAGACGCTGAAGCGCCGGATCGGCGACATTGTAGACGGCATCGAAGAAGTCAGCGGAGCACGGGTGCGGTACGAGTTCCTCAACCCGCTGAAGGCTGTCTACAACGATCCGCAAATTGCCGCCGCGTTGGAAGAAGCCGCCAAGCAGGTGGTCGGCAAGGAGAACGTCGCGCTGATCAACCGACCAAGCATGGGCGGCGAAGACTTTTCCATCTATCTGGAGCAGGCGCCCGGCGCGATGCTCCGGCTGGGCTGCTCGCCTCCGGGCGTCGAACCGCCCCTGTTCTTGCACTCCCAGAAATTCGACCTGGACGAGCGGGTCTTAAGCCTGGGCACGCGGATCCTGCTGCGGGCGGCCGTGTTGCTTACGGATCGCTTGCGTCCAAGCCCTCCGAGCGCGCAGGAGGAGTGACCATGTCGGCACTCAAGTTCACTCGGAACGACTACCCGACGATTGGCGTCGAGATCGAGCTGCAATTGCTGGACGCGGAAACGCTCGAGCTTTCCAGCGCAATCGACGCCATCATGAAGCGTGTCCCAAAAGACATGAACGGGTTCATCAAGCCCGAGCTGATGCAGAGTTACGTCGAGTTGAACACGGGCATCTGCCGAACGGTCGCCGAAGTGCGCGAGGACTTGAAGGCGAAGCTGGCTGTGCTGGAAGAGATCGCCGAATCGCTGGGATTGCGCCTATTCTGGGCCGCCACGCATCCGTTCTCCTCCTGGCGCAAGCAAAAAATCACGGTCAACGAGCGGTACGAGCGGCTGGTCGGCCTGATGCAAGATGTGGCCCGCCGCCTTCTGACCTTCGGCTTGCACGTGCACATCGGCGTCGACAGCGGCGACAAAGCGATCATGATCTGCGATCGAATGCTACGGCACTTGCCGCTGCTGCTGGCCCTTTCGTCCAACTCACCCTTTTGGGAAGGACGCTGCACCGGCCTGCACTCGAACCGCTCGAAGATCATGGAAGGCCTGCCGACGGCCGGCTTGCCTTACCGAATGCGGAACTGGAGCGAATACGTCTGGCTGGTGAACCATCTCATGGAGACCGGTTTCATCAACTCAATTCGTGAGATTTGGTGGGACATCCGGCCACATTATATTTTCGGGACAGTCGAAATCCGTGTCTGCGATATGCCGGCCAATCTGAATCAAACGCTGGCGCTGACCGCGCTGATCCAGTGCCTGGTGCAAGCGATCTCCGATGAAATCGACGAAGGCACGTACCAGTCCGACTACCATCCGATGATGGTCCAGCAGAACAAATGGCGGGCAACGCGGTTCGGGCCGGAAGCTCATCTGGTTAACACCGATAGCTTTCAACAAGAGGGAGTGCCCGAGGTGGCGGCCCGAATGATCGACCTGCTTCGTCCGGTTGCCAAAGAGCTCGGCTGTCTGGAGGAACTGCAGGCGGTGGGACAACTGCCCGCAACGACCGGCAGCCTTCAGCAACTGCGGATCTTTGAACAGACCGGCGACCGGAAGGAAGTCGTCCGACAAATGCTGCAGCAGAACGACTGGCGGCGTCTGGACTCTCGGATGGAAGGGGGCCCGTTGCACGCCACGCCTTCCGGACGCACCTCGCCGTCGGAACAAACACCCTCATGACCGCTCTGTCTTTCGAAGAACAACGGGAGAGTTTGCGAGAAAAAGCCCGGAAGTTGCCGGAAGCGCCGGGCGTCTACTTGATGAAAGACGCCAAAGGCCGGGTCATTTACGTCGGGAAGGCGGTCAACCTGCGCAGCCGGGTCTCAAGCTATTTCACCTCAGCCGCTTTGCACGATGTTCGTACGGCGGACCTTGTTCCCGAAATCTGCGACCTGGACATCATCCAGACCGAAAGCGAAGTGGACGCCGTCTTGCTGGAAGCTCGGCTGATCAAAGACATCCAGCCGCGGTTCAATCAGGAACTGAAGGACGACAAGACCTTCCCCTACCTGCAGATCACGATCCGTGAGGATTTCCCCCGCGTCGAGTTCACACGCAAGCCGCAAACACACGGGACGAAGCTTTACGGACCGTTCACGGGCGCGCGAAAGCTGCGAGGCTTGATCGTGGTCCTGCAAAAAATCTTTCGATTTCGCACTTGCTCGCTCGACATCCGCGAAGACGACGAGCGCTGGCGGTGGTTCCGTCCTTGCCTGCTCCACAGCATCGGCCAGTGTTCGGCCCCGTGCAATTTCCGCATCTCAAAAGAAGAATACCGCCGCGACATCGCGCGTCTGCGCATGTTTTTGGAAGGGAAGAAGGAATCGCTGCTCAAGCAACTGCGGGAGGAGATGAAACGAGCGGCCGGCGAGCTCCGATTCGAAGAGGCGGCTCGCATCCGCGACGAGATTCAGACCCTGGAGACACTGAATCTGCGCGGTAACGTGGAAGAGCACGTGCAGCCCGAAGTGTTTTTCATCGACCCCAAGAAAGGCCTGCGCGGGCTCAAACAGATTTTCAAACTGCCGCGCCTGCCTCGGACGATCGAGGGCATCGACATCGCCCATTTGCAGGGGGGCGAGACGGTCGCAAGTTTGGTCC
>JAADHY010000339.1 GCA_013151585.1 Planctomycetota bacterium | reverse complement strand
GAACCCGCGTTCCAACCTGAATTGTGTCCAGATCGGCGGTCACAGCTTCTGTTCCCGGAGCGACCACTTGCAGCGTATCCGTTCCGCCGTTGCCGTCGAGATGGAAGGACGCGTTCTCCACACCGGTGAAACTCAACGTCGAAACCGATTGAGACGTTGTGTTGAAGCCGGTCAACGTGCTCGTATTTGCCGTGACATCTGGCGTATAAACGTAGACATCGTCGTTGGTCGTTCCAACCACGAACAAATCGTCCGTGCCAGCCCCCAAGTCGAACGTAAGCGCTTCCACCTGGCCATAAGTGACATTCTGCCCCCCTGATAACCCGGAGATCGTGCCCGTCTGGGCATTAGCAGTCCAGGTCTCGTTCGTGGCGTCTCCGGTGACGGCGATCGTGTCCGTGCCGGCTCCGCCACCGATCCCGACGGGCCGGGTGATCGCGCTCGCCGTCAAATTGAACGTGTCGTTTCCGGAACCTCCATTCAGCGTGTAGGAATTCGTAGACCCCGTTACGCCCGTCAGGTTAACGGTGTCCCCGCTGTTGCTTAAATTCACCACCACGTTGGCGTTGAAATTGGAATCCAACGCCTGGAGATTCAATGTGTCCGCCCCGGTTCCGGCCGACGCGTTGATGGTCAAAGTGCCCGTAGGATTGGCGAAAGTCACCGACTCGCCCAATGTCGAGTCGATTTGGGAGATGCCATTGCCGCTTCCAGCGTCATCCCCTAGTGTGATCGTTTCGCCAGCCCCCGTGAATGCGAACGTGCGGTTCGTCGCACTCAAGTTGTCTGTAATGGGCTCCAAGCCGGTGTAGTTGATCACGGTCCCATCAATGTCAACGCTGCCGTCGTTGGCATTGGTAAAGGTGTGAGTCACCGCGGTGACCGTCGCAGTGGCCAGAACCATCGAATCGCCACCGACGCCGTTCGCACCGCCATTGAACGTCAGCCCGCCGGTGGGCAGCACGGTCGGATCGTTCACGGTTAACGTATCGTCGCCTGCGCCGCCGTTAATTGTAACGGCAGTGGGGTCGCCCGGCGCAAAGATCGCCGTTGACGTCCCATCGGTCACTTGCGCGTTTCCACCGTTGTTGGTGAGTTGAATGTTCCCATTCGCAGTAATCGCCAAAGCGCCGGCAATCCCGCCGGTGATCTGCAAAGTTCCGGCGTTTAAGGTCGTATCGCCGGTGTATGTGTTGTTGCCCGAGAGAGTCAATGAGCCCGTTCCGTTCTTGGTCAATCCGCCGACGCCAGAGGTCACGCCGCTCAGCGTTGTTGTTCCCGCTCCGTCGACGGTGAGGAGGTTGCCGCCGTTGGTGATCGCGCTGGTGACGTTAAGGGTTCCGGCCGTGTTGGTGATCGACGTCGCACCGGCTAGAGAGAGGGTTTCGATCGAGATCGTTGTCGCGGTGCCGGACGTCTGGTTGTTGGTAATCCCGGCGGCGGCCAGGCCAATGGTCACACCAGCGTTGCTTTGGATCGTGAAGTCGTTGGTGACGTCGGCGTCCACAATCTGGATGGTGATCCCGGTAAGGGAAATGTCCGCATTCGAGGTGAAGTTCGCCAGACCCGTCGTGGAGTTATCGAAGACTAAAGTATCATTGTTCGCCGGAGCTTGATCCAGGCCCGTGCCGTCCTGCAACGTGTTCCAGTTGCCGGCTGTGCTCCAGTTCGTATCGACATCCCCTTGCCAATACAAAGTGGCCAAGAGCGTTCGATCTTCCAAAACTTCAGCGGCCGGCCCGAGCCACGTGACGTCTGCGCCGAAACTACCGGCCGCTCCGAGTCGATTGCGTCGGCGATATCGACGCAACCGCTTCTGTCGACCTCGAAGAAGAGCCGAAAACAAATGTCCTACGAGATTCCAGGCGCCACCGAAACGAGCAGAGCGAGTAAGCATGGACTCATTCCCCCTCTCAAGCAAGATTCCATCCAACGACTTCGTGTCGCATGCCGGCATACAAGAGCAGCGCTGCCAAGCACTCGACGATCCGTCCGGTCAACGTCTCCTTCCGTACTCCCTCCTCGCATTGCTGGGCAAAGCAGTGGAGCCCTCATGCTCCAACCCCAGCACTCAGCGTGAGATGTACGCTTCCACGAAGCTAAACACTGCAAGCTTATACCCCGAATTAGCCCGCTTCGTCAAGACCCTTCCCGGCGATATCTACAACTTTTCAAAATCTCTCTATCTCTCGCTTTTGACGTCCCAAGCCCCGGAAATCGTATCACGATTTCGCGTCTGAACGCTGTCAGGTCCTCGTGTCCCCTTCACCAAAAAACCGGGCGATAGCACTCAACTTTCTGATCAGCCGGTCGCACCGCCGCGAACTTCGTTCGGCTGAGCGCAAAAAAGAAAGGACCGCTCTACTGCAGAAGCAGAGCGGTCCTCTTCGTTTCGTTGCGAGCGTTCTGAACAGTTCGCCTCGTTTTGAGATTGTGCGGAGGTGAAGGCGTGCTCGAAGGTTGCCAGTCGACTCTTGTGTTTTCTTAGAAGCGGACTTCTCCGCGAATGATCATCCCGTCGAAGACGAGCGTTTCATCCAAGTCCGCCAGGCTGTTCGCCTGCACGCCCTCGATGAAGCTGGGTGTGGTCATAACACCGTACCACGCTCCCAAGTAGTAGCCCGCTTTGATCCGCAGGCTTCCGCAAGCGTTTTGCCAGCCGATGCCCAACTCGAGCTCCAACTGCGGCACGATGCGGTCGTCGACGATGCCCGCTTGAGCCTGTGTGCCGGCGAATACGTTCGACTGACGGTAATCGGCACGGATTTCCCCGGCCAGAAAGCTGGCAAAGGCGTTGCCGTACACCAAGAACCCGCAGTCGAACAGCCATTCCCCGTCAAGCCCCAGACGCGGACCTGCTCCGTCAAAATTGATGTCGGTGATGACCTCGGTATTGCCCAGGATCGAATAATCGCCGTGGAACTGCTGGTCCAAATGGGCGTATCGGGCTCCGACCGCCACGTTGATCGCGTAGTTGCAATCGCCCCAGATAACGTGTCGATAGACCACATCGGCCATTTGGAAATCGATGTCATAGGAAGCGTTGGCCGAGAGGCTGTCCGCCGCCACGCTCAACGTGCTGGGGTGGGTGACCTCCGACCGAACCCAGCCCGTTCCGCCCGGCATCGACAAAAAGTCGGTGTCCGTGCTTCTGTAGTACCAATAGGTGCCTTGAATGCTCGACAGGGGGCCCAGCCGGACCGAGCCGCCGACCCGGAAGCCGGGCGAATAGCCGGGATCGAGGACTTGCGTGGGTCCCAACGGCGTCGCTCCGGAGATCGTGCCGTCGACGGGCGTCGCGTAGGGCAAGTCCTGCTCGCGGGCGCTCAGGTAAAGGAAATCCCCAAACAGGCCCGTCCGGTGCTCCCAGAACTCGGGGCAACAGGGTTCCTCCGGCTCGCACACTTCGGCCCCGTCGTTCTGACACTCGCCGTCTTCGCATTTCGGCTGATCTGCCTCAGCCGTGGCCAAAGAAGTCCGCCGAATCGGCAGCGGGACCGACGAAAGCACCTCGATACTCCGGTGCCCCGCATGCCGAATGGCGCGCCCCGCGTTGCGGGTCGCCGTAGCCAAGCTCCCCAGAGCCTGGTCCGTGTACCAAGTGAGTGAGGCGGCCCGCTCGCGAGCACTCTGCACAAACCGCGCCGTCGGACTCATCGCCAATTCTTGGGCCCGCGACGCCGCCGGAGCCGCGCTTAAGATCGCAACAAGGGCACTGGCGAAGGCGATTCTGCGTCCATTCATGTGTGACCTCCGCTTCTCAGCGTTGAATTCCTAAAATTCTCACTGCTTCCATTAAGGAGTTTCTTGCCACAAAGCGGCCACGACGGTCTTCTGCGATCGGCGATTTCTGAGGCGAACAGAGAGTCGGGTCCGCACAATCAGGCCGCACGGGCATTCCGAAAAACCGTTGGGGCTCGTCCGACCTGTATACCCCTATCGTCACGCCAGTCTGGAATCTCACGAAGAATTCGTCGAGGTGCGACAACATGCGCCACCGACACGCTCACCCCAAATTCCCCAGCCACCCATCGACGGCATCACTGCGGGCCTTACCCATTTTGACGCCCTCGCACGCCGATCCGCGATGACCTTCGCAGAACAGTGTCATCGCCGCTTAAGCGTTCCCGCGTGTCCCGCTGTGACGTCTTCGCGCGGGTTTGGCGTGACGCAACTCATTGAGACGTCT
>JAADHY010000546.1 GCA_013151585.1 Planctomycetota bacterium | reverse complement strand
GGCACCATCCGTCCGTTGACTCAACCCAGCTCAAACACTCGTGACAAAGAAGCAGAGCCATCGCCAGTGGAATATCTTGCGGGAAAGAGGCTCGAAAAGGCTCCCGAAGCTGCTACATTGGATACTGTAGTCAGCGGGTCGTCTTGCGGCAACGGGACAGCGAAGAGAGGGGGGACTCGAGTTGAAAAGGTCGCGACTCGACCACGCCCGCAAGCGATGGGACGTCCGACAGTGGAGCGGCTCGCAGCGGTCGCAAACAAGAAGCTGATATGCACCGGTATCCTCCGACAATCATCGTGGTCCACCCGAAAGAGCGTCGCAGCAAGTGCACGGTGGAGCCGCTCCGCGGACAGCCTGGGTTCGTCTTTTGGAAGTTTCCTCGGCTCGGTCCGCAGCGGCTCTCCAACTACATTCAATTGGCACTGGATGCTCCGCCCCTGACGCGGCACGATGCCGACAAAGGGCTGCTCATCCTGGACGGAACCTGGCGGCTGGTCGAAAAAATGGCCCCCACTTTTGTACACGTGCCTCGTCGCAGCTTGCCGTCTTGCCGGACGGCCTATCCGCGCAGCTCAAAACTGTTCGAGGATCCCGACCAAGGATTGGCCACGATCGAAGCCCTTTATCTGGCCTACCTCATCCTCGGCCGCGACACCACCGGACTGCTGGATGAGTATCGCTGGGCCGATGAATTCTTGCGTCGCAATGCCGAGCTTTTTGAGCGAATTGTCTCCGGCGAGCCACGAACCTCGAAATGAATCCTGCAGGTCGGAGTCGCTAAATCGCCGCGCAATCCTTCTGGCCAACTCTCGTCGTAGCTACTCGCCTACCGTCGCTTGGAAACGCCAGGGCTTCGCCGCGACTCGAGAACAGCCTCGCAACCGCCACGCACTGGCCACGCAATAGCCCTTCAACAGTCCTTGCACGATCCTTCAACGGTTTTGCAAGAAATCAACAGTTGAAAGTCGCATCCGCATTGGATATAAAAAAGTGCTGGCAGAAGGTCAGCGCGAAAGGCCGGTGCTACCAAGCCCTTGTATTCAGACGGACAGGTAGCTCAGTTGGTAGAGCACAGGACTGAAAATCCTGGTGTCGGCGGTTCGATTCCGCCCCTGTCCACTTTTTTGTTGCACGTACGTGATGGTCATTGAGGGCGGAGCTCCAAAGCGGGGACCGGGTTGTGCGCAGCACGCAAAGATCGGCTTGTGTGGTGGCGCTGAGCACTTTTGTTCCCTTCTTATTGATCATCGCGGCAGCACGGTCCGCCGATGATGTTCGCGCGTCGCGCCAGAATAGCCTCTCTTACAAGATCGTCGAATCCGAGTCGGTTCCCCCTCACAAGCGCAGCCTGACGGTCATCCTCGACAGAAAAGTGTCTGAGGCGGCGCTCCGCGATTTGGCTCTCAGACTGAAAGCCCAGAGTTCACAACGCTACGAGCGCACGTTCATCACCTATTATCTCCCCGGCATGACCATCAACGCTGGTGCTTGGGCGACGACGCACTTTAATCCAGACCTCCAGGTGCGCATTTTCGGCCTGACTTTGGAGCAGGAAAAGAAGCTGGTCAGCGAGCCCGTCCCCGCCGGCTGGGATGTTCTTGGGCGCTGGCTGGACGAAAGACCCTTTTTCGGCAAACGGGTAACGATATTTCGGCAAGCGGGGACGCTCTACGTTGAAGAAAAGTATCCGGACGGTAGCGCGGTCAAGAAAAAGCTGCTCGAACGGAAAACACCTCGTGGACGGCGCTTGCAGACCAGCATAATGCGCGACTCTGACGCAGGCGACCATTGGCTCTTGCGGCCGGACGGCACGTTGGAGCTGCGCGACAACGAGGGTCTGATTGCGACTCTCAGGAAGGTCCCGTGGCCTTCCACAGAAAAGTCTGAAACAGCGGTTCGACAGCGCGGCGGGCCCTCCCAAGCGCAGAAGAGTCAGGTCCCAGACCGGGCCAAACTGCTCGAGCAAGCCAAACTCGGCAAGCGAGAGACGCGCAAGTCCGTCTCTCGACGCACAGTCGACGAAGAACGACGTGCGGGGTCGCGGCTGCGACTGGCGATGAAGTTGCTCGAGCGTGGAAAGAGGGAATCTGCGAAACGTTTTCTGCAACGTATTGTCAAGGAGTCGCCGGGTACGAAGGCGGCGAAGAAGGCCAAAGAACTGTTATCGGAGCTGTAGGTCACGAGTACGGGGGGCCTGTCCGGGTAGAAATCTCTTTGATATAATGGGAGCATGATTGTGATCCAGGATGAACGCGAGTTGAGCCGGATTCTCGGTGGTAACGTCCGTGAGATCAGAAAGGCGCGTGGTCTTACGCAAACGGAGCTTGCTGCGCGGATGGGGGTCTCGCAGTTCGCTGTTTCTGCGATAGAAAACGGCGAGAGATGGCCCACGCGCAAAACGATGCTCGCCCTATGCCAAGCGCTGAATACGTCTCCGGCTGTTCTGTTGACAGAGGATGCGTTTGGGAAAATCCCAATCTGACACTTGACAGCCGGTAAATCACACTGATATATTCCGCCGGTGCTGGCGAGAGCTGGCACCGGCTTTTTTTGTGCCCCGAGACAAACCGAAATACCGAAGTGCGGCGTGGCCGTCGGGAATCCGGCGGTCGGGTGGGCCAGGCCGGGGACGCCGCAAGCATCCAGTAGGGAGGTACTGGCGAGGACGCGGGCATGGCGGACGTGCAGCGGCAGCTATTCGATCTGGAGGTGCGGCGACCGCTTCTGGAGCGAGATCGGCCGGCACCGCACAACCGGACGGAGACGTCGCGAGTCGCGGCCGCACGCGTGCGGCCGGCGGCCGGCACAAAGCGAGCGATCGTCCTGGAGGCGGTTCTGGCGGCCGGCGACGCGGGGGCGACGATCGATGAGATCGTGCAGGTCACCGGTCTTCTGACACAGACGGTCTGCGGCCGCATCAACGAGCTGAAGCGAGACGGATGGATTCAGGACTCGGGGCGCCGGCGGCCCACGCGTCACGGGAGCCCTGCGATTGTGTGGATTCAGAGATGACGATGGACTGCAGGTGTGAAATCGCTGCGTTGATTCGTGAGCTCGAAGGAAAGATCGAGGTGCTGGCCGAACGGCTGGAAGAGCTGAGGGAGTGCTACCTTTTCGCCAGCCGGGAACACGCGGGCCATCTCGGGGATTGGCGAGACGTGAAGGAGTGCACGCGCGAAGTAGGACGGCTGTATCTGGTTCGCCGGTTGCGGAAGGAGCGGTTTGGCGAAAAGCCGTGTATCGCTCGTTGGACAGCATCGGGTTGGTCCGTGATCGTCGGATGGCTAGGTGAGGGGAATTCCGGTTACGAACTGCAGCAATGGTGCCGTTCGGTCGGGGAGTGAGCGGAGGATGGAGCGATGTTGTGCGAGGCGTGTCAGGCCGAGGGGAGGCGGGCGCCGGTAGCGCCGACCGGGGCAGTTCGGGGCGCATGCGCGAACGGTTGTCTGTGCGCGGGCGATTCGAGCCGGTTGTCTTGGCCGGGACAGGCGGTGTTGGTGTGCGCGGCGTGCTGTCGCCAGTACGGGTATTGCGAATTGTGCGGCCGCAAAACGGAGTCCGCGAGACGAGTTCTGGAGCGTCTCGCGTCGGTGAGCGATGCGTAGAGCGATGGAAAGGATGCGCGGCATGAGGCCGAGGGACGGAGTGGCAGTCAATGTCGAGCAGCGGCGGCCCAGGGAGGCCAGGAGAATTGACGGTCGTCGCGGCCCGTGTGAGCCCGTGGAGGTCTGTCATGAGTCGCGCATCCGAAGTGATCGAGATACGGCTGTCGGTGCGAGTCCCGGCAGCGGGGGTGATACAGGTGGCGGTCGACGACGCGGTCTTAGCTGGCGATGGAGTCAAGCGGTCAGTCACGGACGGCGGTGGCACGGGGGTCAGCGGGCCGAGTCGGCGGCCGCGGTTTTTCGACGGGGGCGCGCACAGGACTACTAATCCTGTGCGCGCCAACGGCCGCGCACGAAAGCGGAACGGAGTCAAGCCAGTGACCGGCACAGCACGGAAGGAACAGCCCGGCGCAGTGGAACAACCGAGGGACAGCGGAGGCGCCCTGGAGCTGGCTGAGCGCGACCCGCTGGTCGCACGTCAGTGGACGGTCCAGCGGTGGGCGGCGGTCCTCGACCAAGAGGATTGGCGGCCGGCGGTCGCCGGGGGCCTCCTGGCGGCGTCCACGGCCGAGAAGTACCGCCAGGCGGCCCG
>JAADHY010000314.1 GCA_013151585.1 Planctomycetota bacterium | reverse complement strand
GAACCACCGCCGCCGTGTGTCGGGGACGGGGTGAGGTGGTCGAGCCGATCCGGCTTCCCATGACATTGCAATTCGTGATCGTTCGCCCCCCGACCGGGCTATCGACTTCCCAAGTTTATCGTTCCTGTCGACCGTCGTCGCCGGTTCGTTCGAGCCGGCCGTTAATCCGATGTTTGAGCGCCGGCCGTCTGGCAGAGGCGGGGAGTTTGCTGCACAACGCACTGTTGGCCCCGGCCGAAGAACTTAACAAGGACGTCACACTCATCAGGAGGGTTTTCTCCCGCCAGCCGGTCCTTGGGCATTCGATGAGCGGTAGCGGCACAGCCTGCTTTGGCTTGTGCGCCACTCGCCCTCAAGCCTTGGCCCTGGCGCGGCAATTGGCGGCGATGCGCCTCGGACGCGTCTTCGTCGCCCAAAGCCGGTCGTGAATCGGGCGACTCGTAGGGACACGGATTCTCTTTTAAGGAGGAACGGCCGTGGAAATCACTGAGGTACGCATCAAGTTGATGGACGACCCGCACGAACGATTGCAAGGGTTCTGTTCGATCACACTCGATCACTGTTTCGTCATCCGGGACCTGAAAATTATCCGCGGTACGAAAGGGTCTTTTGTGGCTATGCCCAGCCGCAAGCTGACCGATCGTTGCCCGCGCTGTGACACCAAAAACCACCTGCGCGCCAACTATTGCAACAATTGTGGCGTTGCCTTGAAACCGGACCGCGCCGCCAAAGATGAGCAGGGCCGAGCCAAGCTCTATGCCGACATCGCGCACCCAATCAACTCCGAATGCCGCGAAAAGATCCAACAGCGCGTCTTGAAGGCGTACGAAGAAGAGCTGGTCAAGGCCCAACAGCCCGGATACCGTTGTACTTACGACGATTACGGCGAAGAGGCGTACGCCACGCTCGAAGAGGATCGCTCCCAGGAAACCCAGCCCGTCATAGTCCCGGCCAAAGGGAGCTCGCACCGGATCGAGCCAGCGGCCAGCCAGCCGCAGCCGCCCCACGTCCCCCAGCCGGACCCCAAAACCAGCTCAGATGCACCGACCCAGCCCACGACCGCCGAAAAAGTCACTCAAGATGATTTCGGTGCCGGAGTGGTCTGACGGCCGTCTGTACGGTCGGCCTCGTCCTGAACAGCGCCGACCAAAGGAAAGTCCGGTGGCGACGGCCGCACCGACGCGCCGGAGCCAGGGTTACTCAAAATACGAGACGGCGTTGCGGAAAATCTTTAGCCCATCGCCATCGCCCCGATGGCCTAAACGCGTCCATCGTGGATGCTGCGTCGCGTCGATGAATCGCTCGGGATGGGGCATCAGCCCGAGTACGCGGCCGGTCGGATCGCTTAAGCCGGCAATATTCGCCACCGATCCGTTCGGATTGTGAGGATAAGGCAACACGGCGCGGCTCGCTCGCTCTTCGTCGTCCGTCCTTTCTCCTTCATGCCTCCAGGCGTCGCCCCTTTCCTCCGACACGCATCCACTTCCCACGGCGACTTTCTGCTGGACTGCGTTCAACGCCAGGAACGGCCGGCGCGCATAGCAGAGAGCAATCTGGCCCCTCTGCTCCCACCGGTCCACGATCGCTTCGTCCCGCACAACCAACTTGCCTTCGGCATGCGCGACGGGAAGCTCCAACCGCTCGATCCCTCGCAAAAAAACGTTGCGCGCCGTGCGGCACTCGAGCGTCACCCACAGAGCCGTGTACTTGCCGTTGTCGTTCCAGGTGAGCGTCGCCGGCGCCTGGCTCCGTGGAGCCGGCGGCCATCGGACCGGGCCGTCCGGCAGAATGCCCGACTTCAAAAGCACCTGAAATCCGTTGCAAATACCAAGAACCAGCTTGTCCGACTGGAGAAACTCATGGATCGCGTCGCTCAAATGGCCACGCAACTGGCTGGAAAAAATGACGCCCGCCCCGATATCGTCCCCATAACTGAAACCACCCGGAATGCAAAGCACCTGATAGTTCCGCAACCGACCAGGTGACTCCAGCAATCGAAACAGGTGCACCCGTTCCGCCTTGGCTCCGCACAGCGAGAACGCGTACGCGGTTTCGACATCGCAGTTGGTTCCAGGAGCTCGCAGCACGCAGACACGAGGTTCGGCCATCGGGGTGATCCGTTTCCCAACATGACAAAGTTGCCCGGCGGATGCGGGCAAGAGAGTTGCCGAGCTATTCCTTCCGCCGAACAGCAGGCACGACCGCCCGGTCGTACAGATCCGGCAATCTGGCGACCGAGGACCGTCGAGATCGGCCTAGATGGTATGCTCGGCCCTGATCCGCTCGCAAGTGTGCATATGAGTCCTGGGGTTGGCCGAAATCGTCTATCCCCAAAGGCGGTGCACTGGTATAATCCCCGCTCCGTCGGACACTTGCTGCGTGCGCGGAACACCGGGCGCGCCGATCCCTCGGCTCCGCTGTTGTCCGCGGACGCGCCGACATGACCAAGCCGTCCCGGTCACGAGGAAACCCAATGCGACGTAACACCGCAACCTAAGTAACACCGCAACCTAAGTGAACGATGGACGGTGGCCCTCGGTGTTGTCACCGGTTCATCAGCACGGGACCGCGGGCTAGCGTCTTGCGTTCACGCGATGACCACCGCCGGAACAGCATCTGCGCGCAACGCGCATATCTCGACGCACAAAGACAGAATTCCGCATGACTCGATCGACCGTCGCCACTCTGATCCTCCTTTGCGTTGCCAGCGGCTGCATCACGCCGTACAACACGCGTCTCCCGACGCTCTTGCCGCGGCACCCGGCGGTCGAGAAGCGCTCTTACGAGTTCCACGATCCCTTTCCGGACCCGAATCTTGGTCCCGAAACCGATCAGCGTCCGCGAGGATATAAGCGGCCTCGAACCCAGCCCCGCCAATTGTGGGAACTGCGTGGTTTGCGACAGTTACCGTCGAACAGTCCCGCCGAACAGCCGGCCCCCCAGTCATCGACCGGAACCAAGTACCCCCACGTGGTTCGTCCGTAATTCCGGGCACGCGTCCTCGATCGCTCTGTCGCCCAGCCTGTCGGTGCAGCTTACGAAAGTCACGTCGGGCGGGCACCGCGGACCTGCCACAACTCGCGAAGCGTCAAACGGGCCGGCCGCCTTCTGCCGAATGGTCGCTCGGCTCGCCCGCCTTCCCCGCGGTCGATCAACCGATTTGCCGGATCCAGTCCACCAGCCGTTTGCGGTCGGCGGCCAGCATCGTTTCCATCTTTTCCGCCGGTCCGCCCACTTCCAGCACGAATAGCCCGCCATATCCGCGATCGGCCAACGCTCGGAAGAGGCGAGGGTAGTCGATCACGCCGTACTGGATGGTCCGGTGCTCTCGCCAAACGGACGGGTCGATGTCGTGCACATGAAAATGGATCAGTTTTGGCCCGAGTTGATCGACTAACTGGTGCAGCACATCGTTGTAGGCGCGAAACGCTTCGCGGCTAGCCGGGATCTTGCCGGGGAACAAGCGGCGGAACTCGGCGTAGTGAATCTGGTGCCCCACGTCGATGGTCGCTCCGACGCTCTCGTGATGGATGTCACGAATGAGTTGCACAAACTGGGCAACGGACGCCGGATAGCCGCTTTCGATGGCCAACCGAAAACCGCCCCGCGCCGCTCGATCCCCCCAACGACGAAACAGCTCGACCAGCTCTTCCCATGCGTCTTCCAGCTTCTTGCCCCGGGGAGGCAAGCAATGGATGACAGCCACTTCGACGTGAAAGTGCGCAGCCGCGTCCATGGCGGTCTCGATAAGACGCCGGCTTCGCAACTGTTCTTCGGCATCCGTCGACACCAGCCGCAGACCGCTGTAGGGCAGATGAACGGCGACGTGCGCGAACGGCGAAAGCGCTTGGGCCAGCCGACGCCGCTGGTCAGCCGGAAACTGGTCGAACTGAATGCCCGGGAACTTCCCCGGCGTCGGCTCGGGCCGTCCCATCGCGTGGAATTCGATCGTTTCAAATCCGATGCGGCGCAACAGGTTGATCGCGTCAAAAAGCCCAAGACCGGTGATCGCCGTATTAGCTCCGACGGCATCTGGACCGAACCGAGGCGGCTTTGACCGAGGATCACCTGCGGTCAGAACCGGCCCCCTTTGAACAAGCCCTAGGACCGCCGACGAAGCAGCCCCCAGCCATTCCCGCCGCGTGAACGTCGCCATGGGTTTTCCTTTTGCGAAACGCTCATGGATCTTCGACACTCGCC
>JAADHY010000313.1 GCA_013151585.1 Planctomycetota bacterium | reverse complement strand
AGAAGCCGTAAACGCCGCGAGCCGCCAGCAGTTTCTCCCGTACGATCCACTCCAGCAGCCGCTGCGCATCGTCGAACAAGCGGCGGGCCTCGTCGCCCAACTTCGGGTCCGAAAGGATCGCCGGATAGCGGCCCCGCAGCTCCCACGCCAGGAAGAAAGGCGTCCAATCGATGAACGGAACCAGTTCCTCCAGCGACGGGGAAACAGGCCGCGTCCCTAAAAAAGCCGGCCGATCGATTCGCGCGCTCTGCCAATCGGTCTGAAAGCGGCGGCGGCGAGCTTCGGCGTACGAAACCAGCCGCCGCTTCTGTCGCTCGGCGAATTGCTCTCGGTCGCGCTCTTGAGCCTTCACGTTTGCGGCCACGAAGGCGGCTTTGCGTTCGACATCCAACAGCGATTCGACGACTGGCACGGCCTTGGAGGCATCCGGAACATAGACGACCGGATGACTGTAGTGCGGCGCGATTTTGACAGCCGTGTGTTTGGCGCTGGTCGTCGCTCCGCCGATCAAAAGCGGAATCGTCATGCCCCGCTGCTCCATCTCCTGAGCCACATGGGCCATTTCCTCCAGCGACGGTGTGATCAGCCCGCTCAGCCCCACGAGATCGGCCTTCTTGTCAATCGCCGTCTGCAAGATCGACTCGCACGGCACCATCACGCCCAGGTCGATCACTTCGAAGTTGTTGCAACGCAGGACGATGGCCACGATATTCTTGCCGATGTCGTGGACGTCCCCCTTGACCGTAGCCAGCACGATGCGGCCGCGCGGACGCGTTGCCGAACCGTCCGCCTGTTTTTCCATGAAGGGCGTCAAGTAAGCGACGGACCGTTTCATCACGCGAGCGGACTTGACCACTTGCGGCAGGAACATCTTGCCGTCGCCAAACAGCCTGCCGACGACGTTCATGCCGTCCATGAGCGGCCCTTGGATCACGGCCAAGGGTTCGCCCAACTTGGCCAGCGCCTCTTGAGTGTCCTCCTCGACGTAATCGGCGATGCCTTTCACCAACGCATGTTGCAACCGTTTTTCGACCGGCTGCTGCCGCCACGCTTCGACGCGTTCCTCTTCCTCTTCCCCAGCTTGTTGCTTGATTGTCTCGGCGTATCGCACCAGCCGTTCGGTGGCGTCCGGGCGCCGGTTCAGCAACACGTCTTCGACATACTCGCGCAACACCGGATCGATCTCGTCATAGACGGCCAACTGACCGGCATTGACGATGCCCATGTCGAGCCCCGCGGCGATCGCGTGATACAAGAAGGCGGCGTTCATGGCCTCTCGGACCACGTTGTTGCCGCGAAAGGCGAACGAGACATTGCTCACGCCGCCCGACGTCTTCGCCCCGGGACACTCCTGCTTGATCCGACGGACGGCCTCGATGAACTCCACCGCATAGTTGGCGTGCTCATCGATGCCCGTCCCCACGGCCAGAATGTTCGGGTCGAAGATGATGTCTTCCGGCGGAAATCCGGCTTGCTGCGTCAGCAGCCGATAGGCTCGCTGGCAGACGGCCACTTTCCGGTCGGCCGTAGTGGCCTGGCCTTCCTCGTCAAAGGCCATCACAACGACGGCGGCTCCGTACCGGCGAATCCGGCACGCCCGCTGCAGAAACGCCTCTTCGCCTTCCTTCAGGCTGATCGAGTTGACGACCGATTTGCCCTGGGTGCACTTCAGCCCGGCCTCGAGGACGGACCAGTCGGAACTGTCGATCATGATCGGAACGCGAGCGATTTCCGGCTCCGTGGCCACCAGATTCAAGAACCGCGTCATCGCTTGGACGGCGTCGATGAGCGGTTCGTCCATGCTGACGTCGATCATGTTCGCGCCGTTTTCGACCTGCTGGCGCGCCACGCTCAGCGCCTCTTCGTAGTTCTCCTCGCGGATGAGCCGGGCGAAGCGACGCGAGCCGGCCACGTTCGTCCGCTCACCGATCATGATGAAGTTCGAATCGGGACGAATCACCAGCGGTTCCAAGCCGGCATAGGCGGAAACACGCTGCCGCGCCGGAATCGATCGCGGAGGCACATCGGCCACAGCCGCCGCGATCTGACGCACATGCTCCGGCGTGGTCCCGCAGCAGCCGCCGACCAGGTTCAGCCAGCCCCGCGATGCGAAATCGCGGAGCACGCCGGCCATTTGTTCCGGCGACTCATCAAACTCGCCCATCTCGTTCGGCAGCCCGGCGTTCGGATAGCAACTGACCGGCACCGGCGCGATTCGGGCCAGCGTCTCGATGTGCGGCCGCATTTGCTCCGGGCCGAGCGAGCAGTTCAGACCGACGCTGAGCATGTCGAAGTGGGAAATCGAGATCCAGAAGGCCTCGATCGTCTGCCCCGACAGCGTTCGGCCGTCCTTGCCGACAATCGTGCCGGAAACTATCACCGGCAGCCGAATACTGTGCTGATGAAAGTACTCTTCGATGGCAAACAGGCAGGCTTTCAGGCTGAGCGTGTCGAAGGCGGTCTCCGCCAGCAGGATGTCGACTCCGCCGTCGACCAATCCGCGCACCTGCTCCAAGTAGTTCTCGACCATCTGGTCGAACGTGGCCGCGCGGTAGCCGGGGTCCTCCGCTTTGGGCGACATCGACAAGCAGACGCTGGTCGGCCCCATGCTGCCGGCCACGAATCGAGGCTTGTTCGGAGTCAGTTGGTTGAACCGATCGGCCTCTTGACGCGCCAACCGCGCCGCGGTCACGTTGATCTCATAAACCAAATCGGCCAGCCCGAAATCGGCCAGCCCGAACCGCGTCGCGTTGAACGTGTCGGTTTCAATGATGTCGGCACCAGCGTCCAAGAAGCTGCGGTGAATCTCGGCCACCAGCTTCGGCTGCGTCAAAACCAAAACGTCGGTGCAGTTCTTCAGTTCGCAGGAGTGGTTCGCGAATCGCTCGCCGCGCACGTCTCCTTCGCTCAACTTGTGCGCATGGATGACCGTCCCCATGGCCCCGTCCAGCACGAGAATGCGTTGGGCCAGGAGCTGTTCGAGTTGCTCGCGGATGTTCCGATAGGAGCCCTCCCTTGGCACGCCTTACCTTTTTCCTTTTTTTCTAGGTCTACCGGACTTCTGGCAGAGAAAAATCCAGGTCGTCGAAGTCGGGGCTTCTTGCAATCCCATGGGCGACCGGGCGATCGCGGGCATGCCCCAACATCGGATGTCCCCCACAAGGAGGACGGGAAATGCAAACCCAACGACGGTCCCGAATGGCCAACCACAGACCCGAACGGTCGACAGCGAACGTATTCCCATCGACCGCGCGAATTGTTACGGAAATCGACAGGTGTGTCTACCGATGTCCCTGGAAGAACCCGACCGTTTCAAAGCCGAGGTTTGGCACGGTGTAGCACTCGTGGGACCTGTGACAGACACCGCCGGTGTCTACTGCCGACGCTGCCAGCGCAGACAGCGAAGTCCGAGGGCCATTTGCCGACGCGAGAGTCTCTGACGTGAAGTGGGGAGCCGAAGAGCATTTTCCCAATGCGCTGTGACTGCATAGTGATCGGATGTGCCAAAAGGGCAAACAGAGAGGGAACTAAACAATCGAAGAACGCGGAAAGCGTTTACCGCGCGCCACCTGAAGTTTTTGATCGCCCACCGCCGAGGGGGGGAAGCACGACGACGAAGTTCTTTGAACGGTGCCGTTCCCGCCCCGTTTTCTGACCGCTTTCGAGACGCCCCGGGGCAGCAGTCGCCACCATGCGGAAACGCTCCGGTTCCATGAGTTGACGGTAACGTCGGCGCTTTGGTCGAGAAGATGGCTTTCAACGATTTGGGTGTTCATATCTTCTCCATCTGTCGGTATAATCGGGACCAGTCTTTCCCATCACGATCATGACTGTATAGACATGTGGACGAAAGTGATGAGCTTGTTGATCTCTGCGTTGGGTTTTGTGTTGGGCCTTGCCGTGGGGGCTGTGGTCGTCGTGGTGATCGTTGCGCGCAAGTTTGCCGCCATAACGGACTCAGCAAACGCAGAGTCGGATATCCGGGACCTCATCCAGCAGCACTTTCACCCAGTGCCGGTTGACAACATTACGATTTCCGAGCGGCGATTTCCGCTGCGGGTTCGAGCGGACTTGCAACTTGCCATCAACCGGCTCTTTGGCGCAGGAACGACCGTGTCCCATTTCTGCGGAGTCCGGAAAGAGTATTCCCATGGCGGAGTCAGTTTGGCCGACTGCCTCGCACCGAGCTCTCACGATCCGGCCGTTCGGTGCCGCCGCAATACGAGGAAGTCGACATTGGCGAAGATCAGCCGGTTCGTTGCTTGAAGAACGGCCTGTGGTTTTTGGAAGAGGAGGGACAGAAATTCGTGGTTCTGCTGACTCCTGCTTACACCTACAGCGAGCCGACGGGCCTTCAATTCCAGATTGCAACGGTCAACAATCCCGAAGGGACTCAAATCACGCAGCGTTTCTTCAGGCACTTGGAAAACGCGGTTTTGAAAGCCGAGTGCTATCGCGGCAAGATTCTTTCTCTGGAACAGTCGGATCACTCGTATCTGGGCGAATCGACTGGAATCACCGTCCACAAGTTACGCGGGGTTGAGCGTGAGGAAGTGATTCTACCCAACAAGACATTGGAGTTGCTCGAAAGAAACGTCATTCAGTTCGTGGGGCAACGCGACCGTCTCGCCAAATTCCGGCTCGCAACCAAAAAGGGCATTCTTTTTTACGGCCCGCCGGGCACTGGGAAAACACACACGATTCACTATCTGGCGAACGCCCTGGAAGGGCACACCATGTTTTTGATTACGGCTGAACAGGTCGGCTTGCTCGGCGAGTACATGACGCTGGCCAGGTTGTTGCAGCCGAGCGTTGTCGTGATTGAAGATGTCGACTTGATTGCCCGAGAGCGAACGGAAATGGACGTCTGCGAGCAAGTCCTACTCAACCGGCTGCTCAACGAAATGGACGGCCTAAAGGAGGAGGTGGACATCCTCTTCATTCTGACGACGAACCGGCCGGAAAGTCTCGAACGGGCGTTGGCATCTCGCCCCGGCCGAATCGACCAAGCCATTGAATTCCCTCTCCCGGATGAAGAGGGACGTGCGAAGCTGGTCCGGCTTTATGCGCGAGGCCTTGAGCTGACGGACGAACTGGTCGATGCCATCGTGCGCCGGACCGAGAAAGTCAGCGCGGCCTTCATCAAAGAACTGATGCGCCGGTCGTTCCAGTTTCACCTGGAACGCGACGGCACCGGAAGGCTCGAACTTCAGGACGTCGAGAACGCGCTGGAGGAGATGCTTTTCCGCGGTGGCTCTTTGAACCTGAAATTGCTTGGTGCGGAGAACCGGCTCCCAGCTTCAGACGTTCGGGAATGAGTCTCCGGTTGGTGAAGACGGTTGCGATACCCTGAGGATGTGCTCCCGTCCGCGGCTTGTCACGCAAATCGGTTCAGACAGCCCGGAAAGGTTCACACGTCCAAGAGGCTTGACAGCACTTGGCGGCGATGGCGCGGAGAATTGCGTTGGTGGGACTCCCCTCCAGCATCCGGTAGGAGGTCGACCTCGCCCCCCGGCGGGATTTCAAAGAAGGTTCTGTTCGTTTGCCCCAGTCGACGGTGGGGCGGAGCACCACGCTCTGTCATGTCCGCTGACGAAAACCAAACCCGAAAGGGAGGGACCGCGTCGCTCCCAGCGGCACCGGCGACTCGCGAACAAGGTGCATTTCCTGTCGAGAAAGATGAGCCGCTCCACTGCGTCAAACCACGCGGGACGATCGGAGGATTCGACGGATCGGTTGGAGTGCTCGTCCGGGTTATTCGCAAATTAGCGCCGAACTTGGGCGAGATCACGGATGCGGCCACTGCTACGGCCGAAGTCGGGCGACTTCGGCCACGATACTACGATGAGGCGCAGCGTGGCCGACCCCGCGCGGCCAATCCCTAACTCGGGGGCAACCGCCAACCGGCGTGCACGACCCTCGGCTGGGAGGCTGCTGCGATGGGCCGAGCCTTTCCTGCGATCCGCGTGGTCTCGGACTCAGGCGCCGTCAGGGAATAACGTGCGTATTTTGTATTTGCTTGTATTTGTAATAAGATGGAGCTTCTTGTCCGTCGTCTTTTGGACGTGCTCGAAAACCCATCCTACATCCCGAGCCGTACCACCTATTCTCTGACGGTTCCTTCACAGTTATAGCGGGAGCGAGCACGGGAAAACGAGGAAAGCACCGAGAGGCGCGCGAAATAGCGCGTTGTGCGCGCCTACCGTGCGAAAACGCACTATTCCAGGGTGGTTAAAAGTGACCATTTCTGGGTTTGCCAAAAAAACTTCTGGAGAGCCTCATGTCATCCAGATTCGCATGTCTTTGTTCAGTTTGCTAAACCGCGGCGGGAGAGGTTCGTCGGCCGACGACTGCAGGTTGATTGTGTAAGCCGTGTTTTAGTAACAAGTTAGTTTGTCGGCGTCCCTGGTGAGTTGCAGCGGGGAGACGGCTGGCCTCAGCAGCAGACCTCGGGGATGACTCGGTCAGTCTGTTGTAAGGTGGTATGGTGGGAATTGACTAATTCTGGTAGTGGCAAACGGTACGCGAGTTGCCCCGCAAGGAGTAGGGCAGATTCTGAATCGGGCAAAGGGACAGATCAGATGTGGGATACCGGGGACCGAAGCACCTGTGCGGTCGAGTTGCGCTGCCGCCAGTGGCGGATCCAGGGCCAAGTGCAAGGCGTTGGCTTTCGCCCGTTCGTCCACCGGCTGGCGACTCGGTTGGGGCTAGCCGGGACGGTGCGCAATGACCTTTCGGGTGTGACCATTCGGGCGTACGGGCCGCCGAAGCGACTGGACGAGTTTGCGGTCCGGCTTCGGCAGGAGGCTCCCGCTCTGGCCCGCATTGATCGCATGCTTCAAACCCTGGATCGGCCGGCCAGCGATATTCCTTCGGGGTTTCACATCATCGCCAGCAGTCACGACTCGACGGAGCGGGGGCGTGTCACGATCGACGCGGCGGTTTGCCAGGAGTGTGTGCGCGAGCTGTTTGACCCGGCGGATCGACGGTATCGGCATGGCTTGATCAACTGCACCGCTTGCGGACCGCGGTTCACGATTGTGCGGGACCTGCCCTACGATCGGCCGCGCACGACCATGGCCGGGTTCGCGATGTGCGAGCCGTGCGCGGCCGAGTACAAGAATCCGTCGAATCGTCGTTTTCACGCTCAGCCAACGTGTTGCCCCAAGTGTGGTCCGCGCATCGTTCTGACGGACGGAGCGGGCCGGCCCTGGATCGGCGACCCGTTCCAAGCGGCGGCACGGCTGCTGGCTGCGGACGGCATTCTCGCCATGAAGGGCCTGGGCGGGTACCACTTGGTTGTTCGCGCGGATCGCGAGTCGGCCGTCGCGCGCCTTCGTCGAACCAAGCACCGGGATCACA
>JAADHY010000430.1 GCA_013151585.1 Planctomycetota bacterium | reverse complement strand
CTGCTTCGAGCGCCGCGAATCGCGCCTCGACCTTGCGTTGTTGGTCGGCCGGCAGCCGGTCGTACCATTGGTCGAACTCCGGATCAACGACGAATTCGCACTTAGCATCGTCGACCGGCGTGATTGAGACTCGATCTACCCATACCGAGCCCTCACATCGCCAGAGGTAAAGGAACAACTGAATGCTCCGCAGGGGCCGATCCGGCTCAATCGTAAACTCGACGTCGCGGAACTCGTACGTTCCGGTGGGGAGTTGAAACTGTCGCCGTTTCCGCTCTGTGAAACGAGTCTTCATGTTGACGTGGCACAGCCACGTGTCGACGAACAGTCGCCCGCTTTGACCCGGCCGGACACCGTCACACCTCAATCGCATTCGCAGTCGGAGTGGTTCGGGGCGTTGCTGGTACAGCATGACCCACTGGGTCGCGCCCCGGATCGAGCCAGCCGAGTGGCTGGCGAGTTTCAGACAGGACCGTCCAGCGAGACGACCGCGATCGTAGCTTCCGTAGCGGGTGCCTCGCCAATGGACCAGACGTTCCGGCCGATCACGATCGATTTCACGCATTTGTCGTCGCAGTGAGAGGTTTCTCTGGATTTGCCGGACGTGGCTCCTGGCCAACTGCTGCTTGGACGCGACATGCAACACGGCCAGCCCGTCCGGCTCCAATCTCACCGGCACTTGCAAGCGGCCGTCGCTCGCCGGAGTCCCTGGCAGCCAGCGTCGCGAGATCTCGTCCACGACCACCGCAGCCGGAGGCAAGGCTTGCGGCTCGATCGCGACGACCGTATCGACTGTTTCGGAACCATCGTTAAACACGGTGAAAAACACTTCGCCGTTTTCAGGCCGGCCGAACCGCTCAAGCGTCAGCCCAGGCTCGCGGCTGCGAGCGAGCGTCAACGGCTCCCAGCCGGCTGACGCGAGCTGCTGGCAAAGGGCCTGATACTTCCGGTGATTCAAGCGATCCCGCTCGTACCATTCGGCGTGGTCCCAATAGCGGGAGCCGGGCCCAAGCCCGCTCGGAGGCCAATCGAACATGCCGGGAAAGACCCCGTAGGCGACACACCGTCGCATGTACCGCTCGATCTCGCCGGCCGTTAGCTGGCTGAAATTGCCTTTGAGCAACGTGACGAACGGCTTGTGTCGGCAAATAGACCGCAGGTAGCAGAAATCACTGCGGCGGATTCGCCAGCCGGTCTCGGAGCCCATCACGTCCAAATATGGTGCGATGTAAAAGCTGCTGCCCATTGCGCCATTCATCATCGTGATCTTGCCCTGAGCGTGCAGTCGGCGAGCCGTCTCTCGAGCGAACTCCACCGACGAAAAGAAGTTGTACAGAAACGGCTTCTTGTGCACTGGGTCCCACGTGGGCGGGAAGTTGGCGTACGAAAAGTGCTCGCGCCGGTAGTTCACGCCGGTCGTGATGCCGTCGTAGTAGAACCCGTCCAGCTCGCCGCCGCGCCGTTCACGATAGCTTTGGAATACGCTCGGGATGCGGCTGAGCATGTATTGCCCGTAGGGAAGATCGGGGGCAAGGTTGTACTGAGCCAGGACGTGACCGTAGACCGAGGCCCGCTTGACCGCCAAGCGTCCCCGGGCGTCGTGCAGCCCGCAAGCGTCGAACAGGTCCGCCCGGCCGGTCGTTTTCCGGAACTTCTCGCGGACAGCCGCCAACTGCCGGTCATAGGAGGGCTCGGGATCGGTCTCCGGGTTGTAGCCGGCGATGTTGGCGAACATGCCTGCATGTGTGAAATAAGTCAGGCTGTAGACGCCGAGCCGATCGTCGTAACCGGGCTCCGGCGCTCCTTCCTGAAACGCGAACCGGAACTCGTTGACGTTATCGATCTCCGACAGCTTCGAGAAGGCCATCCACATGCCTTCCCGCCGGACGTGCTTGGTGAAGAACTGCGGGAACAGGCGGTAATAGCGGTCCAAGGCGGAGCGCAAGCCCCAAGCCGGGTCACAGCGGTAAAGATAGAAGGTGAACTCGGCCGTGCCCGGCGGATCGGTCTCCTTGGCCAAGGCGACATCGTAAACGATGTAGAAAAGCTGCCGGTCGGCGTCGTAGCCGGCTCGGAAAATCCGCGGCTGATCCAGCGGCACGGCGAAACAAAGTCCGACCGGCCCCGCGATGACGTTGCAGAAATTGACCGCATGGGCGGCCATGTTCAGCGCCGGTTTGTCTTTCCACTCAGGCAGTGCGGCGAACTCGCGGATGCGGCGTGAGTTCTCGTAGACGCCACTCTTCCCGATCACACGGCTTCGTTCCAAATCGTCCCACCATCGCCAGCCGTGGGCCCGAATGGGCAGTGCAAATCGCACGAGCAGCCCGCGGTCCTTGCCTGAAGTGTCGCGCACGGAGACACGAACAGTGATCCGCTCTCGGTCGGCCTGGCATTGCATGGCGGCCTGCAGAGCCAAGTCGGCCACGTCGGCCCGATACGCCAAAGTTCCATCAATGACGTCTGCCTGCCCGGCTTTTACGGGAACGAATCGCTCGCCCGTCGTCACGTCGCAAATGCTAAGAGGGGAGAAGCCTCGTCGATCCGCCGGCAGCAGCGGCCGGTCGTCGACTCGCAGACCGGTCAAGCCCGCGAACGACGTAAATCGCAGTGTCGTCCCATCCGCCGTTCGGACCGTCAGGTTTTCCGAGATCCCGTTTGCGGCGCACAGTGCCGACGTCGTCACCCCGAGCGTGATCCAAGAAAGCAGAACCCACCCCGTTCGCCCGACTGCCTTCATGATGCCTCTCCTCAGGATACTCGGATGCCGCGCCCGAGTCCGTGGCTTTCCTGTCAGCCAGCGGACGTCAGCACGTCAAATGCAAGGCCGCGATCACATCTTCAGACTGCTCGCGAAGTTCGTTGTACCGCTCGCAAGCTCGTTTGGTCCGCTCGGAGACCAGTTCGATGCCGGCCGCTTCAGCGGCATCGACGACCTCTGGCGTGACCTTCATCAGGCCGTAAGCTCCCGTGCCAACGACGAGCCACCGTGGCCGAGCATCCAGGATCGGCTGGATGTCGGAAAGCTGCAGCTTGTGGCCCTCTTTCCGCCACCAATTCGAATCAACCCGATCTCGGTAAATGATCACATCCGAGCGATACGTTTGGCCGTCGATCGTGATGCGCCCAAAGTGGTAGGAATCGATCATGAAGTTCTCCTTGCTACCGCAAGAAAACCTCGGGTTGGCGTCTTTGAGGCAGGGACGACGGACTTGCCTCGCACGCCCTTTTCGGCGTATGCTGACTGAGCGGAGGTTAGAGCCCTGTTTGCTCTGGTGCAGCTTTCTGGCCAAAAAAGGGATCGGTGCCTTCGTGCGGTGGTTTTGCACGCCCGGCTTCCAGCCGTCTATGGTACGCGTTCTGCGAGGAGGGGGAAACGATGAGCGAATTGGAACGGCGGGACTTCTTGAAGGCTGCCATGGCCTCGCTGGCGGCGACGGGTTTCGGCGCCCTGGCTTTGGCCGATCAGAAAGAAAGCCCAAACGGGATTCCGACACGACCATTGGGCAAAACGGGCCAGCGCGTGTCGATTGTCGGGTTGGGCGGGTATCACATCGGCACGGTTCCCGAAAAAGAAGCGATCGCGATCATGCACGAGGCGATCGACGAGGGCATGACTTTTTTCGATAACTCCTGGGACTATCACAACGGACACAGCGAGGAGCTGATGGGTAAAGCGTTGGCCTCGGGGGGCCGGCGTCAGAAAGTATTTTTGATGACCAAGTGCTGTGACCGCGATTATCAGGGCGTTCGTCGAAACATCGACGACAGCCTGCGCCGTCTGAAGACCGACTGCATCGACCTGCTCCAATTCCACGAGATCAACTGGGACGTCGACCCCGACTGGCTTTTCGACCGAGGCGGAATCCGGGCGGCGATTGAGGCTCGCCAGGCGGGCAAAATTCGCTATATCGGCTTTACGGGGCATCGCGAGATGGCTCACCTGCTGAAGATGCTCTCCAAGCCCTTCGACTGGGATACCGCTCAGATGCCTATCAACATTCTGGACGCTCACTACCGCAGCTTCCAGAAAAACGTGTTGCCGAAGTGCGTCGAGCGGAAAGTTGCGGTGATCGGCATGAAAGGCCTGGCGAGCGGCAAACTGCCACGCAAACTCGGCATCCCCGCCGAAACGTGCCGCCGTTATGCGCTCACGTTGCCCATTGCGACGCTCGTCTGCGGCATCCAATCCCGCGAGAACTTTGCGTCAAGACCTGGCGATGGCTCGCAATTTCCAGCCGGTGACAGCGGAAGAGATGGAGCGGTTACGAGCTCAGACGAAACCCCTCAACGCCGGCGGCAAGCTGGAACACTACAAAGTGACCCGCTACGGCGGCCGCTACCATTTCCGGCAACACGGGGAGTGAATCAAAGAAAAAGGAGGTGTGTCCATGGATCGCCGAAAGTTTTTCTCGCGGCTGGGGGGAGTGACCGTCGCGTCGAGCGTAGCGTGTGCCGTGACCGCCAAGGCGGCTGAAGAACGAGCGGAGCAGGCCCCCGTGGCGGAGACGGCTTTGCCGACCATTTCTTTGGGGCCGCATCGGCTCAGTCGACTCATCGTCGGATCGAATCCGCTGCTCGGCTACTCTTACATGGGGCCCCATTCGGATCGGTTGATGAGGGAATACTTCACGGTCGAGCGGTCGGTGGAGTTTCTGCTCGCCTGCGAGCGAGCCGGAATCACGGCGCACCAGTTTTCGTATTCCCCGAAGCGTCCCGTGACGGCAGAGATCCTCCGCAAGGTTCGCGAGCGGGGATCACGGATGAAGTTCTTCTGTCTGGCCAGCCGGCGTGAGGACATCCGAGGCGCAATCGCCGAGACGCAGCCAATCGCTGTTGTGCACCACGGCGGAGTGACCGACCGGTGCTTTGCCGAAGGACGCAGCAGCGTCGTACGCGATTTCGTGAAGGCCGTGCACGATCAAGGCCTTCTGGCGGGCGTCTCCGCGCACAACCCCGACTGCATTCGTCGAATCGCCGACGAAGGCTGGCAGGTCGATTTCTTTATGACCTGTTTCTATTTCCTGACCCGGAAGTTCTTCCACAAGCCAGGCGAACGGTACCAGGAACCCGAGTTGCTCTACATTGCCTATCCGTTTTACCGCCGCGATCCAGAGATCATGACATCCGTTGTGCGGCAGGTCGACCAGCCCTGTCTGGGCTTCAAGATTCTGGCCGCCGGCCGCAAATGCCGGACTCAGGGAACGGTGCGCGATGCGTTTCGCTTCGCGTTCGCCAACATCAAACCCACCGACGGCGTGATCGTTGGCATGTTCCCCCGATTCTTCGATGAGATCGCGGCCAACGTCCGCTACACGCGGCAGTTTGGTCGACCGGCCTGAGCCACGGGGGCGGCGTGCCGACGAATCGGAAACGCAGATGCGCGTGAGCCGCACGAGGATGCGGCCGGGACAAATCCGAACGCCTGTGGTTTTCGCGACCCCGACGTGTTCCGCCTAACCCAAGTTCCCCAGTTGAGGGCGAATTTGGGCGATTTTGAAATTCTTTCGGGCGGTTTTTGGACGTAAGTCCTTTGGCGATGGTCGCGGTG
>JAADHY010000087.1 GCA_013151585.1 Planctomycetota bacterium | reverse complement strand
TTCAGCGACCAGAGCCACTTCACAAAGACCTTTGGCAAGATCATGGGCCTCACGCCCCGTCAGTTTCGCAAGCGGCAGCGCGACTCGGCAGAGCGAGCCGCGGCCGCCCAACCGGCTCGATCACGCTAGAAGCACAAAAACACAAAAACTGCGTGTCTTGCTCCAAGAAAGTCACCCCCATTCTGTGATATCGTTCTCTCACCGCTCGATAGGGGATGGGCGGCCCGGTGGATGCTCCAACGGTTTCGGACGGGAACTTCGCCGACTTTTGGCAGCACAGGAGCGAGCAATCATGCGAAAACCGTTTCGTTCTTTAGCAATCTCTGATCCTGACGAGCTTTTTTTCGGCGTGGCGCCTCACCCGGTCACGACCCGGAACGGGCTGGTGATTGGCGGCGGACAAGTTCTGCCGGAATTGAACTTCACTCTTCCGCCGATGCTGGTCAAGCAGGAGACGATGCCCCAGGCGACGGAGCACTACCGTCAAATCATCGAAGATGCTTTGCGACGCGCGGTCGAGTTGGGTCCGCCGGGTCTGGTCATCGAGTTCGAGACGCTGCCGCCCATGACCGAGAATCCTCGGTGGGCCATCGATATTAGCAAGGTGCTTCTGGAAAAGATGGCCGACGCCGAAGCGCACCACGGATTGAAGACTGTGCTGCGTATTACGCCGAACGACACGCGAGAAATGGAACGCCCGCCACGGATGCGCTCAGGGCCCCTCTGGGATGGGATGCTGGAGACATTTGCCGGGTGTGCGGAGGCGGGGGCCGAATTACTGAGCGTCGAGACCGTCGGCGGCAAGGAAGTGTGCGACGAAGCGCTGACGTACTGCGATCTGCCGGGTGTCATCTTCGGCCTGTGCGTGATGGGCGTGCGGGATATGGAGTTTGTCTGGTCGCATCTCAGTGAAGTGGCTGCGTCGCACGGCGTGAAGTGTGCCGGCGACACGGCCTGCGGCTTCGCCAATACGGCGATGGTTTTGGCAGAACAGAAGCTCATACCGCGCGTTTTCGCGGCTGTGGTTCGAGCGGTGAGCGCCGTTCGGTCGCTGGTAGCGTACGAGTGTGGAGCGATCGGCCCAGGCAAAGACTGTGGTTACGAGAACATCATTCTCAAAGCGATCACCGGCTATCCGATGGCTCACGAAGGTAAGAGCGCGACCTGCGCGCATTTGTCGCCACTGGGGAACATTGCGGCGGCCGCGTGCGATACGTGGTCCAACGAGTCCGTCCAGAACGTAAAGCTGCTCGGTGGCATGGCTCCGACCTGCTTTCTGGAAAGCCTGGTCTACGACTGCCGCCTGATGAACGAAGCTTTGGCGGACGGGCCGGAAGCGGCTCGCACTTTACGCGACTGGATGATTCGATCCGACGCGCGACACGATCCGCAAGCGTGGCTTTTGTCGCCGGAGAGTGCGATTCGCATCGGCCAAGCCATCGTCGAAGCTCCTGACGCCTACCAAGCAGGCAAGGCGGCGGCCCGCGCAGCCATCGACCTGATTCGCGAAGCCGCCGAACAGGGAGAACTGTCCATTCCGGACAATGAGCAGCCCTGGATGGATCGGATGCGCAGCGATTTGGACGCCATGCCGGAACAACAGGAGGAATTCATCCACCAGCAGATGGCGCTGGTCGATCGCAGCAAGTTCATTGCTGAGGACTATGACTTAGCGGGCGCCGCTTCGGACGCTTAGTGCTTCGTCAGCACGTCATTTGGGGATCACGCCCGTCCGTTTGCCCCTGGCAATACCGGGCTCTGGCAGGCACGGCATCCCAGTTTTTCAAATTGACAGAGCACTGGTCCAGGTCGAGCCTCCGTCAATGTGAGGCCGACCCGTTTCCCGAAATGCAATCTTGTCAAAGCTTGCGGGTTATTCCGCCGATACCTATTGACAGGATTGTAACGATTTCACGGGACGGTACGGCTCTTGCGCCTCGGAGGCCCGCTCGATGCAGAATCCGCAAGTCGCTCGTATGGTGGCACTTACGATCGCCAGCGCCCTGATCGTCGGATGTATCGCCGGCGAGAAAGAACTCAGCTACCTCGGCGACCGTAACCTCGACTATTACAAAGATGTCGCTACGTCGATCCAGTATCCCGCCGTCGCCGACGAGACGCCCGAAGAGGTGGTTTTTTCCCACGAACCCCACCGGTTACGGAACCGGTCCAAAGACGAACCGTGGGACATGACGTTGCAGGAAGCCATCGAGCTGGCCGTCCAGAACAGCGAGATCATCCGGAACAACGCCGAATTCCTCTCTCCCAGCAACCGACTGTTGTTGAATCCTGATTTCGTGGCCAGCGTCTATGACCCAGCCATTCAGAGCTCCAACGTGCTGTACGGCCAGCGGGGCGCCGAAGCCGCGTTGGCCGAGTTCGACAGTTTGTTCACCACGAACATGACGTGGGGCCGGTCGGAGCAAATTTCGGTTGGTCCGGACATCGGGTTCACCGGCGGCGAGACCCGTATCGAGGAATTCGGAGACTTCCGCGCGGCACTTCAAAAGCAGTTTGCCAGCGGCGGGCAGCTCCGGCTGACGCACAACTGGTTCTATTCCGGCTTGAACAGTCAATTCATCGGCGGTCGGATGTTTCCTTCGCATTTCACGAGCAGGCCCGGTAGCGGACAAGACCCGGGACTACCGACCTTTGGCATCGAGTACCGGCACCCGTTATGGGCGGGAGCGGGGACGGAGTTCACGCGGATTGCCGGCCCGATCAATTCACGGACCACCATCCAAAACGTTCCCGCGGTCAATCAGGGGGTCGTGATCGCGCGCATCCGCACAGACATTTCACTGGCCGACTTCGAAGCGGCCGTACTGAATCTGATCCGCGACGTCGAAAACGTCTACTGGGACCTGTATCTTGCGTACCGAACCTACGATGCCGAGGTCGTAGCTCGGAACAGCGCGTTGCAGACCTGGCGGGAGGTCAAGAGCAAACTCGACCAGGGCCTCCCGGGCGGCAGTGCGGCCGACGAAGCTCAGGCTCGCGACAACTACTTCGAGACGCGTGCCCGCGCCGAGCAAGCTCTGTCGAACATCTACACCACCGAAACTCGCCTTCGTCGACTGCTCGGCCTGCCCGTGAACGACGGAAAGATCATCCGACCGGTGACCGAACCGGTGACGGCCGAGTTTAATCCGGACTGGCGGACGTGTTTGGTCGAAGCGCTCACCCGCCGAGTGGAGCTTCGGCGGCAAAAATGGAACATCAAAAGTCTGGAGCTGCAATTGAAAGCCGCTCGCAGTCTGACCTACCCGCGTTTGGATTTCGTCTCGCGGTACCAGATCAACGGGTTCGGCGACAAACTGTTTGGCAGCAACTCGCCGGCGGAGCCCTTCAAAAGCGCTTACGACCGACTATTCCACGGGGATGAAACCGGCTGGGGATTGGGTTTCGAGTTCAGTTTGCCGATTGGGTTCCGCGCCGCCCACGCGCAAGTTCGCAACGTCGAGTTGCGGCTGGCCAAGGCCCGAGCCGCCTTGGCCGCGCAGGAGCTGGAAATCAGCCACGAGTTAGCGGCCGCCTTGCAGCAGCTTGATCAGGCCTATGTGACCGCTCAAACAAACTTCAACCGGATGCGGGCCGCTCAACGGCGCGTGCAGGCCTTCGAAGCGGAGTACAAGACCGGCCGCACCACTCTGGACCTGCTGTTGCGGGCCCAAATCAGTTTGGCGCAAGCCGAAATCGCGTACTTTAGCAGCCTGGTCCAATACAATCAGGCGCTGAATGAACTGCGCTATCGCAAAGGAACACTGCTCGAAGACGACAACATCTATCTGGCCGAGAGCCTTTCGGATCCGCAAGCTTACGTTCAAGCTTTGCGTCGGGCCTGGGCCCGCAGCTACGCTTTCGACGCGCCGCATTTGCTGACAGAGCCGGAAGAGTTTGCCAGCGATGTGCCCTACGAGGTCCATCTTCCTGTCGTCACGCGACCGGGACCGGCCAATTCGGACAAGTCACCGACCGAGGGCCCGCCAGCCCAGCAAAAACAACAGCCCGGTGAAACAAAGGGAAAAGAAAAGCCGGTTCCCAAACCGAAAGACCTCATTCCACCCGCGCCGGCTCCGCCCAAAGGCAAACCGAAAGGAGTCCAGGCGAAGGTGACGCCACCCTCGGCTCGCCGCACAGCGTCGTCGAGCCAAAGGAAACAGCCGCCGCCCTTCCCGAGCAGCGCCCCCGAATCGGCCGCCCGTCCACCTGAATCTAAAGAAAAGCGCCAGCCGCCGCCCTTCCCGGTCGCGAGGAAAGTGGGCAGAGTCGATTCGGCCCAGTCTGGACGAAAAACCGAGGTCTCGCCCATCCCGGACGCTCGGCGGGAATCCCCATCGGTTAAGCGGCGTTAGACTTCGTTGACTGCCTACAGCCTCGTCCGCGGGGCCGTCCGCACACTCAATCTCGTTGCCCCCTGGACGCCCTCCTCCCGGAGCGTTAACGCGTTGGCCGCCGTTCCTCCACACTTCGCCCATCGCAAGAACTCGACTCTTGTCGGTTTTCCACGAGGGCGGCCATTCCCTTTGCCGAGGTTTTCTGCCTCGGCAGACAACATTGAAACGCCGCCAGCAACCCCTGGCTGTCACGAGAACTCCGCGAGTCCCCATTCCGACTGGATATCGCTTTTATCGTACCAACGAGAGTGCCAAGTGCCGACACAAGAGTGTCATCAAAACCCGGGTCAACTGCTGGCTGGATCTTGTGACACCACACATTAATCGACTGCAGGTCTCCAGAAGCTGCCGAGACGCCACTCTTGCAACAGCCTCTTACTTAAAAAGCGGCATCAGAATCCCGACCAGCAGTCCCAGGCCCGTCGCCAGTGCCAAAGCACCGCCCAGGGCAGTTAATGCCAACCGATTTCTTGATGGGGCATTCGCCTTAAGAGGTTCTAATGCGCCTTCCCGCCTCAGTCGCTCGTAGTAATCACCTCGCTCCTCGCGAAACTCTTCTTCACTGACCAGCCCAGTCAGAACGGACATGTCCATAGGGAATTTTTCAGGGCGCAGGTGAGTGTTAAAAAAGTGAATTGCGAATACAAATCCTGTCGCTAGGAACGCTTGTGTCGAGTGAATCACTTTGGCGATGTTGAGCACTTCGCCGGGCAGATACGCGCAAAAGGCGTTTGGAAACCACAAGACCAAGCCAGTAAATCCGATCACCGCGATGTCTCCGCACGCCCCCCAAAAGTCGTATTTTTCCCAGTAGGTCCACCGCTCAAACGTGGGCTTTGGCCCCAGTCCAACGAACCAGCGTATCATTTCGAAACAGTCTCGCACGTCACGCCGGTTGGGGACCGGAGAGTCCGGTCCAAAGATCAAGCTCGTCAAACCTTTGCCTCGGCGCAGTCCTCGAGCGATCTGCCTAAGAAAGAAACCGACATAGACAGCCAAGCATCCGATGTTAATCAGGCCGAAAAAGCGATGCCACGTCCCCGTCGATTCAAATCCCCCCAGAAGGTTGGCCAGTGCATGAGCCCACTCGTAGCTGCTGTATTTCAAGGGCAGCCCTGTCAAGGCCAAGCCTAAGAAGGAGCACAGCATGATGGCATGACCGATCCGGTGGAATGAGCTAAAGCGTTCAAAGACAGGCACACCTGGTCGTGGCGACGAGGCCCGTCCGTTTTTGAGCACGTCGAACAGGCTCCGAAAGAACCAGAGCACCGAATGAACGAGGAAAAAGCTGAAAGTGGAAACGATAAAGGTCAAAAGGACGACATAAACCCAAAAAAGCACTGGATTTCGATTCGGATCTTTATGGTTGGCATGGGGATCGAAGTCGGCGAAATTGGGTGGGGCGTTTTCGTGACACGTGCGGCATGTCGCCAGCCGATTCCCGGCCGAGAGCCGGGATTGAGGGTCCGAGATCGGCAGAATATCGTGGGAGCCGTGGCAGTCGGAGCACGTCGCTGCGGGAGCGTAGCCAAGCGCGGTGAGTTCGCCGTGCATACTCAGGCGATAGTCGCTTAGAGCCTATCCGAAAACCCCGGCGCGGCTGAGGGTGAAGTAGGCGCACGCAAGGTGTAACCCGGCAATATGGTTCTCCACCTTCTTCT
>JAADHY010000646.1 GCA_013151585.1 Planctomycetota bacterium | reverse complement strand
GACGCGGCGGCCAAGCCGGCGCCTAGAGTCGGACTGACCGGCCGAATCACCTACAAGACCTCGTCCGGCGCAAGCCGTCCGGATCGAGGGGCTCGCGTGCTGGTTTTTCCCGAAAAACGTCGAGGCGGCGTCAAGTTGCCGGTCGTCGGCTTCCGGCCGGGCGATGATGCGGCCGATTTTGAGATCGCGGTCGCCGCGCTGCGGGCCTTAGGAGGCAATGCAGCGATCGTCGATGAAACCGGCAACTATTCCTTGACGCTCCCCGCCGCTGGCAAGTACACGGTGGTAGTCCTGTCTCGCTATCAAGCGCGGAGCGAAGATTCGCCTATCGTGCCGGAGCTGGTGGCAATCATCGCGGAATTCTTTGACGGGGCGCCCGAGCGGCTTCTGGGACAAGTGCGGTATCACATGGGACGAGTGGCCTACAACGGATCGGAGCCGATCACTTGGGATTATTCGTTCGAACAGCAATAGTGTCTGGTGCCGTTCTGACGCGCGCACGGATTGAGTTTTTCGCCTGTGATCAGTGGGCTGTGGAGCAGGCGCCGGCGCTTGCTCTCCGTGACAGCGAGGAGACCGCAATCTCTCCAACTTTTTGAGTTTCGACTTCTCCACCTTTTAACTCTTTCACCCTGGAACGTTTGGAGCCTTTGTCATGATCGACGGAAAACTAGGAGTCGCCATTCATGGCGCAGGACAAGTCGCCTACGCGCATGCGGCCAGTTGGCAAAAGAATCCGCACACGAAGATCGTCTGGGTCACGAGCCGCCGGAAGGAAAGCGCCCAGCGGCTCGTGGACCAACTGGGACTGGATTGCCGGGTAGGCGACGACTACGAGCAGGTGCTGGCCGATCCCGAAGTGGACATCGTCAATCTGAGCGGCCCCAACCACGTGCACACGCCTCAAGCGATTGCGGCGGCCCAAGCGGGCAAGCATCTGCTAATTGAAAAGCCGATGTGCATCTCGATGGACGAAAACCGCCAGCTCCGCGATGCCGTGGCCGAAGCCGGGGTCAAGTCGGTGGTAAGTTTTGTGCTGCGTTGGAATCCGCTGATTGAGAACATTCGGGCGCTGCTGGCAGACGGAGCGATCGGCCGCGTGTTCTATGTCGAGATCGACTACTGGCACGGACTCAGTGAATGGTGGACCGGTTTCGGATGGGCGCGGCGGAAAGATAGCGGCGCCAGCGCGATGCTCACGGGCGGATGTCACGCCGTCGACGCCATCCGGTGGCTGACCGGCGATGAAGTCGTTGAAGTTTCAGCCGTGGGGAACAATGTGAAAGGCAACTTCGAATACCCGGCCAACGTGGTCGCGGCTCTGAAGTTCCAGAGCGGAGCGATCGGGAAGACATCGACTCTGTTCGATGCCGAAATGCCCTACCAATTCAATATCGACTTGGCCGGGACAGAAGGCACAATCCGCGACAATCGTTTGTGGTCAAGACGTCTGCTTCCAGGCCAGACCGGCTGGACGACGATGCAGACTATTTTGCCCGATTCGGGCGCTGTCGATCACCATCCCTTCGATGCGGAAATGAATCACTTAGTGGAGTGCATCTTGCAAGATCGCGAGTCTCACGTGAACGTGGCGGACGCATACAAGACCCACGAGGTGTGTATGGCCATCGACCGTTCGATCGAACTGGATGGCCAGCCGGTGCGTTTGCCTTTGGAGTAGCGTGCAAGCCCTGGAGGAGCCTGCGGGACCGGCGGTCCGACTGGAATGCCGTATCGGGAGCCAATGATGACTGAAATGACGCCACGCGAACGTTGGCTGGCGCTTCTGGAGGGACGGTCGGCCGACCGGATCCCGACGGACTATCAGGCCACACCGGAAGTGACCGAACGTTTGCTGCGCGAGCTGAACTGCCCGGACGAAGAGGCTCTTTACCGGCGTTTGCACATCGATGCGCGCCGGTTTGTCGAGCCGAAATGGAAGCGGCCGCACTTTCCGGGTGACCCGGAGGCCGATATGTGGGGAGTCCGGTATTGCTGGGCGGATTACGGTTGTGGTCAATATCAAGAGCCGGCCTATCATCCGTTGGCGGCAGCCGAAACGGTCGATGACATCCACGCCCATGCGTGGCCAGATCCAGACGATTTCGACTACGACGTCATTACCGAGGCGCTCGAGCGCGACGACGGCATACGGCCCATCCACGCCGGCCACTACGAGCCGTTCCTGCTGTACGGCTACATGCGCGGGTTGGAGCGGGCTCTGGAAGATCTGATGATCCGTCCGGAAATCGCTGACGCGATTCTTGGTCACCTGCTCGATTTCTATTGGGAGCATCATCGCCGGATCTTCGAAGCCGGCCGCGGCCGCATCGACACGACGTGGGTTGCCGAGGACTTGGGCACGCAGCACGGGCCGCTCATGAGCCTGGAGACTTACCGGCGGTTTCTTTTGCCCGGCCAAATCAAGATGGCCGAACTGGCTCGCCGGTATGGCGTGCACGTCATGTATCACACGGACGGGGCCGCGTATCAGTTCCTACCTGATCTGGTCGACAGGGTGGGCATCGAAGTCTTGAACCCGATCCAATGGCGCTGTCCGGGGATGGAACGGGAACGACTCGTGGCGGATTTCGGTGACCGACTGGTTTTCCATGGTTCGATCGACAACCAGCAGACCCTGGCGTTCGGCTCGGTGCAGGACGTGGTCGCGGAAGTGCGCGAGAGCGTCGAAATCTACCACCCGGCCCGCTGGATCTGTGCCCCTTGTCACAACATCCAGCCGGTCACGCCGACGGAGAACATTCTAGCTATGTACGAAACGATCCACGAGCTCGGCAGCGCGTGACTTGCCGCCGGCCCCGACCGTCTCCGAAAAGCTCAGTAGCCGACAGCGGAAAAGCAAGAGTCCGGGCTGCGGCTCTTTCAGCAACGAGGCAGGTGGGTCTGTTCTACGTCAGCTCATCCGTTCCTGCTGGTTTTGTTCGTCGATAATCCGCCCCCAGGGGCGTCGGTCGACTTTCAGTTTTTTGCTCTGGCATCCATAATGCCCCCGGCGAGGAGCCTGCCGAACGAAGGCGCGGCGGCGTCAGGTGTTCCCAGAATCAGATGGAATTGAGCGGAAGGAAGAAGCGGAAAGAAGAAGGAGAGGTTTTGATGAGTACTTGCATCATGGGCGTGCATGCCCGAGAGATATTGGACAGTCGTGGCAACCCGACGGTTGAAGTCGACATTGAGCTCGAAGACGGCGTTGTCGGCCGGGCGGCCGTTCCGAGCGGGGCCAGCACCGGCACGCATGAAGCCCACGAACTGCGCGACACGGATCGGAAGGATCGCTATTTGGGCAAAGGAGTGCAACAAGCGGTCAAGAACGTGAACGACGAGATCGAAGGGGCTCTGATCGGTCTGGACGCGACGGACCAAAATTTAATCGACCGGACGCTGATCGAGCTGGACGGCACGGAAAACAAGTCACGGCTCGGAGCAAACGCCATTTTGGCCTGTTCGTTAGCCAGCGCTCACGCGGCAGCTCAGGCGGCCTATTTGCCGCTGTTTCGATACTTGGGCGGCGTCGGCGCCAACTGCTTGCCTGTGCCGATGATGAATATCATCAACGGCGGCGCGCACGCGGATAATTCGATTGACATCCAAGAGTTCATGATCGTCCCGCTCGGTTTCACGGCGTTCAGCGACGCATTGCGGTGCGGCGTGGAAGTGTTTCATAACTTGAAGAAAGTGCTGTCGGAGAAAGGCCTCAGTACGGCCGTCGGCGACGAGGGCGGATTCGCGCCCAATTTGGCGACGAGCGAAGAGGCGATCGGTGTGATCCTGACGGCCATCGAAAAAGCAGGCTACAAGCCGGGCGAGCATGTCAAGCTGGCACTGGACTGCGCCGCAAGCGAGTTCTTCGATTCGGAAAGCAAAACATATAGCCTCGAGGGCAAGAAGTTGGACGCGTCAGCCTTCGTGGAGCTGATGGCAAGTTGGGTCGAGAAATATCCCATCTGTTCGATCGAAGACGGCTGCAGTGAAGACGACTGGGACGGCTGGAAGGTTCTGACCGAGGCCCTCGGTTCCAAGTGCCAACTGGTGGGCGATGACATTTTTGTCACAAACGTGAAGCTTTTGCAGAAGGGCATCGACCAAGGCATCGCGAACAGCATCCTGATCAAAGTGAATCAAATCGGCACGCTGACTGAGACGATCGAAGCCGTGCGTCTGGCCACTCGCAACGGGTACACGGCGGTGATT
>JAADHY010000631.1 GCA_013151585.1 Planctomycetota bacterium | reverse complement strand
AGACCAGCTCGCCCGATCGCAAGTCATACGCTTGAACGCTGTTGACCGTGCGGCAGACCACCTTTTGTTTCACGATCAAGGGATGCGCGGCGGGCAGCCGTGGGAACGTCGACTGCTGCCCGACCAAGCGGTAGCGAGCGGCGTAATTGAGCAATCGGGCTTTGAAGTCGGGGTTCCGTTCAGGGCTCCACACGTTGTGCGCCGCGGAGTCGGAAAGCGTCGATCGCGTCCAAGCGGGCCGGCCGGTCACGTTGGCCGGACCGGCCGTGCTGTTGCGAGCAGCATTGCCACGGTAGGCCAGCCAATCCCGTCCTATCGATCCCGAGGTGGTGCCGGGACGCGCGAGCCGGTTTCGCATCCATCGGTCGGCTTCCTCTAGCGTCGACCACGCCGGCGCCGCCTCGCCGGCGACACGCAACCGAGGCCTGCCTGATCCGCGAAACAGATCGGCCAGAACGTCGCGGCCGCGCTGGGCCTCGCCGACAGCGTACCAGCAGACGGCCGCTTTCAAAGTGAGCGTGGGCTGCCACGGTCGGGCCGTCTCCGGATGACCGCGAAGCCGTTCGAAGCAGAGCAAGGCGGCCAAAGGCTCACCGTGATCCAGATGGTAGGATCCCAAGCGGTAAGTCGCCTCGGCGCCGGCAGGCGTGACCGGATACCGCCGAGCCACTTCGCGCAGCCCCTCGATGCTCCCGGTCCGGAGAGCTTCTGCCAGTTTCTGGGCAGCCGCTCGGCCATACTGCAGCTCGTAAAGGCGTCGTCCGGCCGGAGGCAATGAGCGCAACAATCGCTCCGCCTCATCCTTAAGCGTTTGCAGGGGGCGTGTGCCGAGCTCGTCGGCCGAGGGAATCTGCAAGAGAGGATCATCCGGCCGGTCCAGAAGACTTTGGAGCAGTTTAACCGCCGCAGCGTGATCACCCGATTTCAGAAGCGAGCGGGCTTTCAAGACCAAACGCGACGCTCGCGACTCGCGCCGCATGGCTGCTCGCGCCGCGTCCGTGTCTGGTCGCCCCTCGGCGAGAGCTGCCGCAGCGACCGCCACGGGGTCGGCCGCGGCCGGCCCGGCGACAGCGCCCTGTCGAGCACCATGCGGAGTTCCCTTCGCTTGCCCCGTTCCCCTCTGAACGACCTTGGCCTCTTGCGGGATTCCATCGGCCACAACGTCGCCCGCCACCGCAGCCCCCAACGCGATCGCAACGGCCATCGGCACCGTGCGCACCGAAATCTGCTTTGCCAGCAGGAATCGACACCAGCGACCGCCCATGCGGTTCTCTCCACGACAAGAGACAAGACAGGACAACCAGCGTGAGGAAACTTCCTCGAGCGCCGGGACACAGCGACCAGCGACAGAGGAACGCTGCAAGGACGCGAGGATCGTCGGTCTGACTTCCGGATTGTTCCTCTGTCAGCATAACGAATTTCGGCGATCACGGATAGCGCAGTTACCACGAAGCCCGCGGCAAATCCAGACTAGTGGCGGGCCCTGCGCGAAGGGAGCGACATGGGATCCAGCTCGGAGCCGGACCGGTGAACCGGAAGGCCGGCCTTTGGCGAATCAGGCCGAAAAATCGGAGCCCGTCGGCCACGTTCCAAGAGCCGTGTGAAGGGGCGCCCCTTTCGTAGGCCGCTCCAGTGGTGAACGTTCGGCTGACAGAGAGCGGCCGGATGAGTAATCTTATGAACGCCATCGGGACAGACCTTCTCCTGCCAGGAGCAGAGAACGGGACAGGCAGTATGTCGCAAACCGACGAGCAGCCGGATCGCTCAGTTGGCCACCCGCACGATTCGACGGTGCGGCCAAACAGCGGCCAAGCGTCCCAAGCGGCGGCGCTCTGCGCTGAGAAAGGACGCTCCCTGGCTTCCGCCCGAGCTGGCGGGATTCTTCCCGCCGTCCCGATCGCAGCGTGCTTTGCTCTGGGGATCCTCGCGGACCGATGGACGACTCTCCCGGCGGAATTCTGGATCGTGGCGAGCTTTGTCGGCTGGGCAGCCTGGGTCATGGTGTGGCGGACCGGCCGATTGCGCCCGGCAGCCGTGCTGCTTTGCTTCAGTTGTTTGTGTCTCGGAGCCGCGCAAGATCACCGCACGTGGTTTCTCGTCCGCCGCGACGACATCGCTCTGTTCGCGAGCGAGCAGTCCTCACCTGCAATCATCGAGGCAGTCGTCGTTTCACAGCCGCAAGTCCACACGCTCCGAAGTGACGGCCGACTGAGAGAATGGCCGCCTCCCGTACGGAGCATCTGCGTGGTCGAGTGCCAGGCGCTGCGCTCGGGAAAAGATCGCCGGCCCGTCAGCGGCCGGGCTCGGCTTCAGACATTCGGACGGCTATCCAACCTTCAAATGGGCGACGAAATTATCATCTATGGCCATTTCCGCCGCCCGCGAGGGCCGTCGAACCCCGGTGAGTTCGATTTCCGGCGATATCTGCGCCGCCAGCGGATTCATTGCCTGATCTGGGCGGACAGTCCGGAGGCAGTCCGCTCGACCGGGGAGCGTCAGGACCGAATGTTGGCTCGTTTGCGGAGCCACGCGCGAGAGGTGTGCCAAGCGGGACTGCGGCGCTACCTCAGCCCGCGAGGCCTGCCGGTCGCCAAAGCTCTGTTGCTCGGCGACCGGACGGGAATCACCGAGGAAGTGCGGAAAGCGTTCGTTGAGAGCGGCACGATGCACCTACTGGCGATCTCGGGGTTGCACGTCGGCATTCTGGCGATGTTTTTGTGGAGTTTGGCTCGCCTCCTGCGGCTTCCGCCGAGCGGGTTGGCGGCTTTGGTCCTGGCCGGAGTCGGAGTCTACGCCTTTGTGACCGATGCCCGACCGCCTGTTCTGCGGGCGACGATCCTGATTGCTATCACCGTGGCCGTTTTCCCGTGTTATCGCCGCGTTCTTTCTGCCAATAGTCTTGCGGTGGCGGCACTGATTCTGCTTTTTCGGAATCCTTCAGACTTGTTTGAACCCGGAGCTCAGCTTTCGTTTGTTGCCGTCATCGCACTGCTTTGGTCCGCGCGGCGGTTTCGTCGGCGGGATCAGACCGGCGGGCCAGACTTGGACTGGCAATGGGGTGGTTGGCTTCGACAGGTCCTGCAGCCGTGCTTGCGCTGGCTGCGACGGGGCTACGCTATGAGCACGGCCGTCTGGCTCTTCAGTGCTCCGTTGGTGGCCGGTTACTTCAACGTGGTCTGCCCCGTCGGACTGATTATCAACGTCCTGTTGATTCCAATCGTCGTCTTGACCCTTTGGTTCGGGTTCGGGTTGATTGCGAGCATCACGGCGCTGCCATCGTTGGCGCCGGTGTTTGGCTTCGGCTTCGATCGTTTGCTGGGAGTCTTGCTCGATGTGGTTGCCCTGGCTTCGACGTGGCGATTGGGACATCTCTATATCCCGGACATTCCCGTTTGGTGGGGGCTGGGCTTCTACGTGCTGCTGGCCGGACTGGTTGCCAGCGGGCGGTCGCGACAGATCACCTGGATCACCACCCGCGGATTGGCGGCGTGGCTTGTGTTCGGACTGTGGACCGGGCTGCAGCCTTCCTCGCCCCAATCGCTGCGATGCACTTTCTTAGACGTCGGCCACGGTTGCGCGGTGCTGGTCGAGACACCCGGCGGTCGTACCCTGCTGTACGATGTTGGTACGCTCCACAATCCCCACCGCGCGACCAAGCTGGTCGAAGGAGCGCTTTGGTCGTCAGGCCGGTCCTGCGTAGACCTGCTGATCCTCTCGCATTCCGATTCGGACCACTACAACGGTGCCCCCGAGCTGTTCGGCGATGTGCCGGTCGGAAAACTCGTTCTGACGCGATCATTCCTGCAGCTTGATCAGGAAGGCGTAAACGACGTCTGTCAGGCAGCGGCTTCGCACGGCGTGCGGGTGGAACTGGTCTGGGCGGGCGACCGCATCCGACTCGACCGCAATGTCGTTGGCACCGTCCTTCACCCGGCGCCGGATTTCGTCGGCGAGCACGATAACGCGAACAGTTTGGTTGTGTTAATCGAATTCGCCGGCCGACGCATCCTGCTTTGCGGGGATATCGACGGAAACGGACTCGACGCGCTTCTGCGCCAGCCGCCGAGAACCATCGATGTGCTGATGGCGCCGCATCACGGCAGCAAGCGTTCGAACCGTCCCGAGCTGGCTGGTTGGGCTCGACCGCGTTTGCTGGTCGTCAGCGGAGACGACCGGCACACGCGGAAGATGCTGATCGACGCGTACGGTCCCTC
>JAADHY010000231.1:6864-7943 GCA_013151585.1 Planctomycetota bacterium | reverse complement strand
CAGCGCCGCCGCCAGCTCGTCGACCGACCGAGGAGGCAGCAGGTAGCCGGTCTGCCCGGGCAGAACCACCTCGCGAGCCCCATCCACATCGTAGCTGACCACCGGCTTACCAGCGATGAGCCCCTGAGGAAGCACACGAGCCAGCCCCTCCCACAGGCTGGGGTGCACCACGATGTCCATCGCGTGGATCAACTCGGGAACACGGTCCGGCGAAACCAGTCCCGTGAACACAAAGTGTCGCTGCAAGCCACTCTCGGCAATCTGACGCTCGTACTGCGTCCGCAGGATGCCGTCGCCAACGAACAAGAAGCGGACATCCGGATGCGCTCGCACGACCGCTGCGGCCGCCTGCAAGATAAACTCGTGCCCTTTCAGGTGAAACAGCCGAGCCACTTTGCCGATCACCACCTGCTGCGGTTTCAAACCGAGTTCTTCCCGGACCTGCCCCGGCGGTCGGGGGGGCGTCAGGAACGGCTCGACTTCCATGCCGCTATAGATCGTGACGAACTTTTCGCGAGGAGCGATGCCGGCCGCCACATATTGCTCGGTCATCGCATCACAGACGCTAATCAGTTTCTGACATCGGCGGGCAGCCCAGCGTTCCGCGCGGCGATAGATGGCCTGAATGAAGCGACTTTGGCCGACGTGAAACGACGCCCCGTGGATCGTGTGCACGGCCGGAATGCCCAATTGGGCCGCGGCCGCCCGGCCCAGAATGCCCGCCTTTGAGCTGTGGGTGTGGACGAGGTCTGGCCGGATTTCCTGCAGCAGCCGAAGGATTTCGCAATAGCTCCGCCAGTCACGGCCAAGGTGAATCTCTCGGCGCATGGCGTCAATGATGCGCAGATCAAAGCCACCGCGCCGAGCTCGCTCTTCCAGACTTCCTTCCGGCCCAAGTCCCGGTCCGGCGATCAATGTGACCCGGTCGCCATAGTCGCGATGTTGATCCTCGACGGTGAGCAGCGTGTTCTCTTGCGCCCCGCCGATGATCAGTCGGGTGATAATGTGGACAACGTTCATGGGCAGCCCAGCTCGCTTAGTACGTCTCCGCTGGCGCAGGTTCTTTGTTGGTCTGGACT
>JAADHY010000231.1:0-6783 GCA_013151585.1 Planctomycetota bacterium | reverse complement strand
AGCCCTCGGCTCGCGTCTCCGTGCGTCAACGTGCGCGCAGCGTGCTCATGATCTTTACTCAAATGGTAAGTTTCGGCCGGAAAGGATTCTCGCGCCGGGTCGCGGAGACCGCCGGGGGACGTAGAAACCATTTTTACGAACGGACTGACCCACCGGGCGTCCTTGGCGGGTGCGTCCAGAGCCATTTCCCCTCACATGAAAAGGCGCTCCGTCTGCAGGAGCGGCAATCGTTTCAAATCCCTGCGTTCTCTGCGTCTCTGCGCGAGACGGACTCATCATTTGAGGACTCCGAGCGCGACCGACAGGCCCCGTTCGGCTTTCTCCCGATCCGTCGCGAACAGGTCCGGGGCTATTCGAACAGCGCGTCGACGAATTCGTCCGGGTCGAACAGTTCCAAGTCCTCCAGCTTCTCGCCGACGCCAACGTATTTCACCGGGATGCCCATCTGTTGGCGAATCGCCACGACGATCCCGCCTTTCGCGGTCCCGTCCAGTTTCGCCAGGATAATGCCCGTGCAGTGAATGGCCTCGGAGAAGTTCCGGGCCTGACTGATGCCGTTTTGGCCGGTGGTCGCGTCCAGGACAAGCAGGCTCTCGTGCGGCGCGCCTTCGATTTTCTTACCGATGACGCGGTGGATCTTCCCGAGCTCCTGCATCAAGTTCTTGTGGGTCTGCAAGCGGCCGGCCGTATCAACGATCACGCAGTCGATGCCTGCTTCCAGGGCCTGCTCGCAGCCAGCGTAAGCCACGCTGGCCGGGTCGGTTCCCCCCGGGCGGGTCACGATCGGGCAGCCAAGGCGTTCCGCCCACTTTTGTAGTTGTTCGACGGCCGCCGCGCGGAACGTGTCGCCCGCCGCCATCAAGACGCTTTTGCCTCGCTGCTGCAACAGGTATGCCAGCTTTGCGATCGACGTGGTTTTGCCGACGCCATTGACACCCGCTACCAACAATACGGTCGGTCCGTCGCTGGCCAGCTTCAGCGGCGAAAGCGGATCCGAAGGATCCCAGCGGATATCGCCCTCCCCTCGCAACAAGTCTTTCAGCTTCGCCTTAATCGTGTCCCAGATTTCGTCGACGACGATTGTTCGGCCGCTATGTTTTTCCCGCAATTCTTCGATCAGAGCGGTGGTGGCGGCGACCCCCATGTCGGTCTTGAGCATCTGCGCCTCGAACCGCTCCAACAGTTCCTCGTCTAAAATCTCGCCAGCCTTAAACAGGTCCCGGACATCTTTGCGCAGCAGGTCTTTCGTCTTTTTCAGTCCCTGCTTCAGCTTATCGAACAGGCCCATGAGGCTGAGTTCCTTTCCTAAACGTTATTCCTCGGCACTCGCTTCGCGATTGAGCGAGTTTCTCGCTCGAAGCGAATAAGGAGAGCAGACGGAAAGATGCGTAGAAAGCGGAACGTCGAACGAGACGGTTGGGCCCTCGGCCACGGGCTTCGCCCATCGCCGGAAGATAGCTCCACGCGACCTCCCTGCACACTCGCCACGTCGCATCTTCCGCAGATCGGCAAAGGCTTCGCCTCGCGGGGTGCCCGCGTTCAAGGCGACGACTTGCCGAGCTGCTTGCTTCCGCCTCCGTGTTCTGCGTTCTCTATTCTACGTTCCGCTTCCCCCTTTTGGCCGCGACAGCAAGTCCTGGAACCGCTGGTACGCTTGCTGCCAGACGTCGGTATCCTGCGGCTCGTATTGTTTCATCTCGGTGGAACGCCGTACGACTTCGCGGAGATCAGACAGCGACGCGATCTCGCCGTTCGTCCGGGCTTGCACCAGCACGTTCCCCAGCGTCGTGGCCTCGATCGGACCGGTCAAGACCGGCCGAGCGCAAGCGTTCGCAGCAAACTGGTTCAGCAATTGGTTCTGGCTGCCGCCGCCGACGATGTGAATCACCTCGACCCGGGTGCCCGTCAGCTCCTCCATCCATCCCAGCACCATCCGATACTTCAAGGCCAGGCTTTCCAAGCAGCAACGGACGATCTGCCCTTCCGTCTCCGGCACCGGCTGGTCGGTCTGCCGGCACCACTCTTGGATGGCCGTCGGCATGTCGTCGGGACTCAGGAACGCCGTATCATCCGGATCGACCAACGACCGGAACGGGCACGCCTCCGATGCAAGCTGCGTCAACTGCGAGTAATCCAACGACTTGCCCTTCCTCTCAAACGACCTCCGGCACTGCTGGACCAACCACAGGCCCATGATGTTCCGCAAGAGCCGATAGGTGTGGTCCACGCCGCCTTCGTTGGTTACGTTCAGTTGCAAAGCCCGTTCGGACAGAACCGCGTCTTGCACCTCGACGCCCATCAGACACCAGGTGCCCGAACTGATGTAGGCCCAATCGGTCGACCCGGTTCGATCGGTGGGAACAGCAGCGACGGCTGAGCCGGTATCGTGTGTGGCCGGAGCCACCACGTCGATGCGTTTCAGGCCGGTCAGGCCGGCCACTTGCTCGCGCAACCGCCCCAACTTTGTGCCCGGCTCGACGATTTCGGGAAACATGTCGGTCGGCAAGTCCAGTTTGCGGAGCATGTCGAACGCCCAGTTGCGATCGGTCGGGCTGAAGCACTGCGTTGTTGTAGCGTCTGTGAACTCCGCCACCCGACTGCCGCACAAAAGCCAATGGAAAAAGTCGGGCATCATCAGCAGCTTGTCCGCCATCCCCAGCAACGGCCGGTTGGTCTGAGCCATCGCCACGAGCTGATACAGAGTATTGATTTCGATAAACTGCACCCCCGTCGCCGCGAAAATCTCCTCGCGCGGCAATCGGCTGAGAATCTGATCGAGGATGCCGCGGGTCCGGGCGTCGCGATAACAGTAGGGCTGACCGAGCAGCTCCAACGTCGGTGACAGCAGCGCGTAGTCCACCCCCCATGTGTCGACGCCGACCGACACGATCGCGTCTCCGTATTGAGCAGCCGCTTTGGCCAACCCCTCTTGGATTTCTTTCCACAGGCCGAGCACGTTCCAGCGAAGCGTCCCAGCCATATTGACTGGCCCGTTCGGGAACCGATGCAACTGCTCGATCCGCACTTGCCCGCCGTCCAAAAGGCCGGCCATGACGCGTCCGCTTTCCGCCCCCAGGTCAATCGCCAGATAACATTGTTCTGCCATGGTAGTTCGTCTCCGTCTCAAACCGACCAAACAGCCCACCGGAACGGCGCCCCGCCGTTGCTCCACGCGTGTCACGCCGCATGATATCGCTCGGTCCGATCAGTTTGAATCGTAAGAAGGTCGTTTTGGCCGGGATTAATCCGGAAGCCCACCAATCCGCCGCGCTGGCAAAGGGCGATAAACATCCGGTTCGCTCGGGGCTCGCACATTGAGACACGCGAAGCCCAGCCGGTGCGGGCGTCCGAGATGAAGCAAGGCGGGCTACGGGCCGACCGGCGGTTCGCTCTGACCCGCGGGCCGTGCAGCGGCTCCGACTCCCGCCGACGGCTCTTCAAGATCGTCCGGCCGCTGCCGTCCCTTGGGGGCGTCACGTCCGTCGCCCAGGACCACCTTCGCGGCCTCGTCTCGCAGGAGCTGCGGGACCAACCGTCGCGGCAAGCGGCACTGAAGGACGACCTGAGAGTCTTGGTAGGACGTCCTCCGCACCTCCGCGTGTTCGGCTAAAAACGCCAGCAGCCGGCCGTTCCCGGCGTGCGTTTCGACCGAGGCCTCCACGTAGCCCTGCCCCAGCCGTTCCGCAACCATCTCGGTCAGCCGATCCAGTCCCGTTCCCTTCGCCGCGCTGATAGCAACGCTGTTTTCGTATCGGACACGAAGCACGTCCAAAACCGAGTAATCTTCGACGGCGTCCACCTTGTTCAGCGCCAGGATCATGTTGTCATGATTGACGCCGATCTCCTCCAGCACTTCATGGACGGTCTCGATTTGTTGAGCCGCTTCTGGATGCGACGCGTCGACGACGTGCAAGAGCAAATCGGCGTGTCGAGCTTCTTCGAGCGTCGACTTGAAAGAGGCCACCAAGTGGTGCGGTAGGTCCCGCACGAACCCGACGGTATCGCTGAGCAGCACGTCCCCGAGTTTCGGAATCGGCCAGCGGCGAGTCCGCGTATCAAGCGTGGCGAAAAGCTTGTCGGCCACGTAAACGTCACTGCCAGTCAAAGCTCGCATCAGCGTGCTTTTGCCCGCGTTGGTATAGCCTACCAGGCCGACTGTCAGCGCCTCACGGCGATGCTCGACCGTCCGCTCGCGCCGCTTCTCGCTTACGCCGCAGTTCGGCAACGCGTTTGTCGAGCAAGCGGCGGTCCACCTCCAACTGCTTCTCACCAGGTCCTCGGCCGGTACCGATGCCCCCTTCGATCCGCTCTAAGTGCGTCCACAATCGCTTCAAACGCGGACGGAAGTAGAGCAACTGGGCCAGCTCGACTTGCAGCTTCGCCTCGTAAGTCTGAGCGCGCGTGGCGAAGATATCCAGAATCACCTCGCTGCGGTCGACCAGGATCGTGTCGAGCTCTTGTTCCAGATTGCGGGCTTGAGCGGGACTGAGGTTGTTGTCGAAAACAACCAAGTCGGCGCCACGGGACTTGATCAACTGACGCAGCTCTTCCAGCTTGCCGCGGCCCATGTAGGTGGCAGCATGCGGCCGCTCCCGGATCTGGACCAATCGGCCTACGACCGTCACCCCGGCCGTCTCCACCAGCCCTTCCAGCTCGTCCAGCGCCCGTTCCTTCTCTGCGCTGCGGGAAGGCGGCAAAACGGCGACCAAAACCGCCTTCCGCTGCTCGACCTTCAGTTCCTCGCGTTTGGGATCAGCCAAGTTTCGCGTCAATCCTCCAAGAAAGATAGCCATTGTTCGGCTGAAAGTTTGCGTTGCCCGCCAGCCTGATCTTTCAAACCCCGAGTCCCCGAATCGGCCTGCTCGATGGTCCCCGTCTCGCGACTTCTCAATGGACCACCGCCGACAGGACCGGCTCGAACTTGGACCCCCGACAGCGCTTATCTGGTGTAGGGGCCTGCCCGAAGGCCGGCAGTCCAACCGATTTCCCTTCCGCCCCGATGCACGGGAGAAGGGGCCCGAAGCACGGATGTGCGAGCGCACGCGCGTGAGGAACCGACCTGGCTTGCCGCGCAAGTCGCTCTGTCCCGCAAGCGGGAGAGAGGACACTGTGTTTCGGGCTGGCCGTCGAACCTCCAAACGGCCCCGTGTGCGCGAGCGCTCCCCGCCGCCACCAATTAGTTTACGAACTGCCGAAGCTGTCGGCAATGACGGTTCGACGACGAAAGGCTTTCCGACCTTTTCGCGCCGCCGTTGGGCGAGATGCTCAAAAACGCGATACCCCAGGGCCGCTGGCCGCGACCGGCGGCTGCCGCAACTTGGCCGACGGGCTTGACGGACCGATAAGGGGACGTCACAGAATAACGTGCCCGTCTTGAAGGGTGGCCATTGCTGTCCGTCGCCTTTTCGACGGGCCCGTGCTGCGTCACAGCAGAACGTTGGGATGAAGTGACGTTGTGGTGCGGCCGTCTCGGCCGCTTGGTGCAGGCGAGACACCTACCCCACAAAGCTCAGCGATCCTGCTGTGTCGCCTCGACAGAGCACTGGCCAAGGGCTTCGCCGTTGGTATTGCCGTAGCCCCGTGACATAGAGCCATTTTGAGGTGGGCATCCCGGCCGACGACTCTGCTGCCCCCTCATCCGCCCTTCGGGCACCTTCTCCCCACCCACCGAAGAGACGTTGTTGGGATGGGGCGTTGCTAACATGCGCCCCTTCTCCCGCTTGCGGGACAGGGTGGCCGCCGAAGGCGGCCGGGTGAGGGCCCTCCAACCGGAACTCGGTGCTGGAAAGCGCGAACTTTGTTCGCGCTTTCGTACCAATGAGAGTCTATGCCCTGGGCTGCTCCCGGCCGATCGAACTCGCCTTCAAGGACGGACGCGGCCTTTCGGTTCCAGCACCAGGCGCACGCCAAGCAGGATGTTTGAGTCCCCTCCAGGATCGACCGGATAACGGCGCCACGCGGCGTACCAACCTCCGCCTTCGTCCCGCACTCCGCGGGCAACCTTCGCCCCGCCCGTTGGCGGACCGGTCGGGTTCGCCAAGGGCGAGCGCGAATAGTAGTCTCGCGAGTACCAGTCCGAGCAGAACTCGCCTGCGTTGCGCAGCATGTCGTAGAGGCCAAAGCCGTTAGGCGGTGCCCGTCGCACTGCATCAAACACACCGTATTTCCCTCGCGGCTGAACCACTTCGACGTCCTTGCGGTGGAAGTCGATACAATCGACTTGGCCTCGGCACGCATATTCCCACTCGGCCTCTGTCGGCAGACGGTAGTCGTAGTCCGGATCAAGCCGCGACATTAGCTTCGCCAGTTGGTTCGCCTCGTTCCAACTGGCGATGCAAAATGCCGACTCCTTCGCCCGTTCTCTTTTAGAATACCGTGGATCGCGAGGATACTTGCCAGCGGCGATATGGACCTCGCTCACTTCCCAGCCTGTCACCTCGGTAACTCCGAGGAAAAAAGGCCGCGTTATGTAGACGATGTGAAGGGGCTGTGCGTCCGGCTCGACTCGCGCGTGTTCCGGTAGGAACCGTCCGGGAGCCGGTTTGTATCGCGCGGCCCCCATCAGGAACCGTCCAGGGGGGATCTCCACGAACTCCATCCCAAATCGGTTCGTGATTCTCCTGGGAGATCTGGCGTCTGGCTTCGGCTCCGACGTCCGCTTCCGGCCCAACGCCTTCTTCCGCTCGGCCACAGCCTTGGCGGTGCTGCTCTGGTTACCAGCCCGTGTGCCCACCCCAGACGCTTGCCGAGACCGCACCAGAAACGCCCCCAATACGACGCCGA
>JAADHY010000571.1 GCA_013151585.1 Planctomycetota bacterium | reverse complement strand
GCCCCTCGATGAGAAGTTTTGCCAGATCCCGCCAAGGCGCGTCATCCCCACCGAGGCCCAGTTCGGTCACGTCGTCCGTCGTGCCATTCCGATCGTCGTCCACGCCGGCCTGTCCCGGTTGCCCGTCTGCACCCGCGACACCGAACGGCTTCAGCAGACGAGTTGGCCAGCGATAAAATCGGAGCGGATTGCCCCAGCCATCGATGAACTCGTTTAAGCCGTCGCCGTCCGTGTCCGCAATCTCGCTAGTCTGAAACGTATCCGCATCTTCAGGCGGCGTGCCGAAGACTTCCGAGCGAGTTAAAGCGAGGTAAAGCAGCTCCGAAGACTCCGTCACTCGGTTGTGCTGGCTCACATTCCACTCCGCCTCGCGCAGCACTGACGCGATTGGAGGATCGTCACTTCCCGGCGCTCCGAGTTCCTGTAAATCCGGGTTCTGATTACCGTCAAAATCGGTCACTCCATCACCGTCGTCGTCGTAGCCGGCTCGCCCTGGCGCCCCATCCAAACCGTACACCTCCGAAATCCTTTGCGGGAACGCTTCCCGGAACGCTTGCTTTTTCAAAAGGATTTCCAGCACGTCCGATGACACTGCCTTGAACCCGACGCTACTCTTCTTTAACGATTTTATAATGCGCTTAACGTCTGCACGGAAGTCGGGCGACTGGACGTACCGCTGCATGGCATCTTTTCTTTGCTGTATCATGCCGTGAATTTTCTGGACCGTGGACGCCGTCGCCGCTTCCTTAGCACGGGACAAATAGTTGGCAATAATAGCGCCGGAAATAGCGATTAAAATACTTATAATCGCAATCACGACCAATAGTTCGACTAGGCTGAACGCCGCACAGCCACGAACGCTCACAGCAATATCTGGGCGATCGCGCGACGCAACAGGCCGGCCCTTGGGAGAGCCCGCTTCCTGCAACACGTGTTTCCCAAGTGGGGTGAACTGGCGTTCCGCCGGCCGTCGCGCGCGACAACACTCACGTGGTTTTCGCTTTTCGGTAATCGTCGCCTGTTCGCTGACGCTCATGTCCAAGTGCTCCGGCTCGCGTGCCTCCGATTTCTTCTCAGCGTCTTTGCCGCAAGAGGTCGTCTGAGGACATTGAAATTCGGTTACTGGCCTAGCAATCCATCAGTGAAATTGGTGATATTGTCCAGCTCAGTTGTTCGGCCAGCTTGCTGCAGAAATGCCTCGGCATCGGTGACGTCCAGGGAGCCGCCGATGCCGTACTGGTGATCGAATCCAGGGGAAATAATCTGGAACGACCGTGGCTTGAATGCTGGCCCAAAATCCAATCTCCCATTGCTATTCGCATCTTCACCTGCATCGAGTTGGTTGTTGCCGTTCTTGTCCTCACCCGGCTCGTAGTAGACTCCGGCCATAAGGTTTGCGAGGTCGGCCGACTGATAGCCATTCCCATCGTAACTACTTGCATAGAGATACGGTCGCGTTTGCGAGGGAAGTGGGTCAAGATACACAGGGAAGCGGGAGTTGCCCGGTGCCGAAGAGGTCAACCGCCGCGTGTCGAACTCGAAAAACGGTCCTTCCCGAGTCCCGCCCAGCGCGAAGGGACGCGCTGGGTTCTTGGAGAAGCCCGTAACTGCCCCATCCTGCGTGACCCCGCCAAGGAAGAACACCAAGCATTGAGCACCGTTCAACGTGACAGGCGCTGTTAGCCACACAGCCCCGCCGCTCGTTGTAAAGTCGAATTGCGGCCAAATCCGGCGGATCAGCGCCTTACTTCGCGTGCTCCAATTGCTGCCCGGCGGATACAAGGTGATACGGCTCGGTGGGTAGACGCCGTATTTCGCCTTAAAGTTCGCTAACGCAGCTTCTAGATCCTTAATCTCCGTCACCACACGCGCCACTCGCGTCCGACGGATCACGGAATTTACCGCCGGCAGCAATAATGCAATCAAAATTGCGATAATGATCATCGCAACCATCAACTCGATCAGTGTGAACGCTCCACGGCGCCGTATCGCCTCTCCGTCGTCCCGTACGCTGACTCGCATCCCGCAGCGTCCGCAAAAGCTCCTCGCTGTCAGGTTGTTTACATACTCAAAGCCGGCGCTAGCCGTCCTCGTTGTTCCAACGTAATGCGACATGATGGCCTCGTTCGAACAGATTTCCGCTGCTTTCTGTCTGGCGATCCCTTGTTTCTCGCCTCTTACATCAACGGTCGTCGGCGTCCTACTTCCCGACCGTGCCCCTGACTTCACTGCTGCCCCGCAGATACCTCGTCTGCCGGCCGGCCCGTCCCCCCTCACTGGTCAAGCCCAGGAAAACCATGACATACGCTCAGCGGCGTGGGCCCGCACTGGAGTCTCCCCATCCGCCAGAATCGGCCGCGGCCCTAACGGGCCGCGACAACCACCCCTCGGCGGTTGGTGCCACGATCGGCGTCCTAAGACAGCTCGTTGAGAAGTTTGATCAACGGCAAGAAAAGGGCGATGACAATAAAGCCGACGATCAAACCGAGGATAACCACCATCAAAGGTTCCAGCATATTGATCAAACCTTCGACCAAAACGGCGACTTCCTCCTCGTAAACGTCGGCGATTTTATACATCATTGTGTCCAAGGCCCCTGTTTCCTCGCCCACATCGATCATGTTGACGACCAAGTCGTCGACCACGCGGGATTCTTTCAAGGGGACGGCGATCGGTTCGCCTTCCCGAATGGCCGCGTAAATGTTTTCGTAGGCGCGCCGGAACACGGCGTTGCCGGCCGTGTCCCGTGCGATAATGATCGCTTCTAGGATAGGCACGCCAGATGCGATCAGCGTGCCCAAAGTGCGCATCGTCCTTGCGATCACCGTTTTTTGGACGATCTTCCCGAGGATAGGTATTCTGAGCACCAGCCAGTCAATGGCGAATTCTCCGTACTTGTTTTTCTTGATAATCTTTATCAGTAGCCAAATCGCGATGGGGATGGCCGGGCCGAGGTAAAAGTAATTCACGACGGCATCGCTGATGTTAATCAGCATGACGGTCATTCCAGGCAGCTCGACGCCGAAGTCCATGAAGATTTTCTTGAACTTCGGGATGATGTAATACATGATGAACCCGACGATGGCCGTCGCGACCGTGATGACGGCGATCGGGTAGACCATGGCTCCTTGGACTTTTCGCTTCAGGCTTTGAGCTCGCTCCTTGAACTCCGCCAACCGCTGAAGGATGACCTCCAGAGCCCCGCCAGCCTCGCCCGCCTTGACCATGTTGACGTACAGTTCGTCGAAAGCTTTTGGCTGCTTGGCCATGGCCTCGGACAAAGTGGAGCCGCCTTCGATATCCTCAATAACGCCAATCAAACAGGTTTTCAGCGGGCCTGGTTTGGCTTGTCCTTCCAGAATCTGGAGGCTTCGCAGGATCGGCAGACCGGCGTCCTGCAAAGTGGAGAGCTGGCGGGTAAAGGTAGTCAGTGTTTTCGCTTTAACGCGCCCGAAGGAGATTCCCCCGCCGCGGCGTCTGGCGGCCGGCTTTTTCTTGGGAGCCTCTTTGGTTTTCTTCTGACGCCCTTTCTCGGTAATGCGCGTAACGTAGTAGCCCTGTTCACGGATTTTCTGCTGGGCTTCCGCCTCGGAAGCCGCTTCGATCGTGTCTTTCACTTCGGCGCCCGTCCGGGCGTCCATGGCTTCGTATTGATAAACTGGCATCGGTCAGGCTCCCTAACTTTCTGTTCCGTTCCCTTCCGAGGCTGATCGAATGCCGGGCGCAGGTCGATTCCGACCCGCTGAGACCCGTTTGGCTATACTTCTTCCATGACTGTCTCACGGACGACTTCATCGATGGTGGTCACCCCATCGAAGATCAGACGCAGCCCGGCTTCTCGAAGGGTGGTCATCCCTTGGGTCCGTGCCACGTTCCGCATGTCGTCCGTCGAAGCGTTGGCTGAAATCAGATCACGAATATCGTCGGTGATTGTCATCAATTCGAAGATACCGGTTCGACCTTTGTACCCGCTGTTGTTACATCGCTGGCAGCCCTTGCCGTAGTAAAAGTTGTATCGCCGAGCCTGTTCGATCGGCAATTGCAGCTCCAGCAGCAGCTCATCGCTGGGCTCGAACTGGGTCCGGCACTCTGTGCAGATCCGGCGGACGAGCCGCTGGGCGAGAATGCCTTCCACTGTGGCTGTGATCAGGAACGGCGGAATGCCCATATCGCGGAGTCGCGTAATGCTGGATGGTGCGTCGTTTGTGTGCAGCGTGCTGAAGAC
>JAADHY010000387.1:8439-12793 GCA_013151585.1 Planctomycetota bacterium | reverse complement strand
GCCGCACCGCTGGCAATGCCACACGATCCGAGACCGACGCGGATTTCCACGCCGTTATGGCTGCTTGTGTTGTTACCGTTGCTGTTTGCCATACGTTCGTTTCCGTCTCGTTCCCGGGCAGACCCGGGAACGCACTGCCGCGAGGTTCGGCCACGCCCGATCAGCCGCGTCCCCTCAGCGCGCCACCGTCAACCGGCCTGACCGCAATCAGGCAGGCCCGGCCGAGAAGGGGCCCCAGGCAGGGTCTGGTAACCAGAAGCGTGATTGCCGTTCCGGTCACCCGTGCTCGGCGCGGAACGCTTCGATCGCCTCGCAAGCCGTGACAGGCGTCAGCTTCCCAGCCGTTGTTTCGTCGATCATGATCACCGGCGCCAAACTGCAACAGCCCAGACACGCCACCTCGTCGACCGTGAAGAACCGATCCGCATCGGTGTCGGCGTCCGGGGCGATGTTCAGTCGACGACGGATCTCTTCGGTGATCTCCCGAGCTCCCGCGACGTGGCAGGCCGTCCCATGACAGACTTTGATGATGTGGCGTCCCACTGGCGAGCGGCGGAACTGTGCGTAAAAACTCGACACGCCCGCGATTTGAGCTGGCGTGATTTCCGTCAACTCGCAGACCCGCCGTAACGCCTCGTCCGGCAGGTACCGATAATGGCGTTGAATCCGCTGTAGGATCGGAATCGCGGCCTCGATGCCGCGGCCTTCTTCCTCCACGATCCGATCGACGAAACGCAGGTCGATCTCGTCTGCGACCGGGTGACCATTGCGGCGAGCTCGGCTTGTGCTCCAAAGACGGGCCCACCGGGTTCGCCACCCGGCGTGCTTCGGTGCGTGGGCGACGGAATCGCCACGGTGCTGACGAATTTCTTCCAAGTCCGGCGGCCGCTCGCCTCCGAGCGACACAAACCATTTCGCGCACACCAAGAACGTCACAGACGAAACCAAAATCACATACGCGTAGCGGACTCGCCGAGCATCGCGTTCCAACGACACCTGTTTCTGACGCTCGTACTCGGCTTCCAAAGCCGGCTTCCAGGACGAATCGGCCCGCGCTTTTTCGATCAATTCTTCGATCCGCTGACGGTCTAACGGCGCCGTGCGTCGGGCCTCCAAATAATCAGCGACCGACCACCAGACGACGACTGTTAGCACGCCGGCCGCCGGCAAGCCCAACACACAAGCCATGACACGTTGTCCGCGAACGGAAAGCATGTTCGTTCAATCGGGTGAGGGTCGAGGGTTGAGAGTGGAGGAGTCCGGGTTCCTTCGCTCCTCACTCTTCTACTCTTCTCAGTCCTGACTCCTACCTCCTACCTTCTACGCTTCAAATCCTTCCACCTCGCCGCGGCGGACGCGTTCGCGCGGGCAGGCATCGTAGCATCGCGCGCAGCTCAAACACGTCGACCGCACGCCCGCATTTTTTCGATCGAGCCGAACGGACACGCACGGGCGCACAAGCCGCAATCGAGCTCCTCATCCGGCGTGATCGTGACGCTCCGCCACGCGAATCGCGACAAAATCGATAGCAGAACCGCGTACGGACACAAGAACCGACAATACGGCCGGCCGATGAACAGCCCCACCAGCAAAAACGCACCGCCCGTGATCAGCATGTAACCCGGTCCCGTCATTCGGAACAGTCCGATGAACGGATCGAACCGGCAAATGATAAAGTCCCGGAGCAGGTAATCTTTGCCGAGAGTCGTCGTTCCGTCCACGATTTCGAAGTTCACCGAGACCGGCTGCGGACTCGGCTCGGACAGTGTCACCCGGAAAGTCACCTGCGTGAGGCCCCAGTTGCCTTCAACGACTCGAACGTCGTTCACCGCCAACTTGGGCAAATCTGCGGCCTGACGGCTGGCCTCTCCTTCGTCCTCGTCCTCCTCGTCGCCGCTCTCGTCTGGGAAGGGAGCGAACTGATCGGTGCTTTCGGCGTCTTCTCCGAACTCATCATCGACGCCTTCTTGGCCCGTTTCCGGAGGCGGAACCGGTCCGTCGTCATTTTCGATCGTTGCCTGTCCGACCCCGTCCTCGATCGCCGCGCCATTGGCTCCGAACAAGCGTAGGGCAAATGTTTCGTCCGGCTCGGGCGTCCGATCGCTAACGACAGCCAACGTAACACGTCGTTCGGTCGTCCCCGGCTCGAACCTCAACTGGCTCAGCGCCGGCCACTGGAGCGCAAACCAGATGGCCAAAAACAAATACACGTATTTGAATGAACCCAAGAGCTTGTTCAGCCACCGAGGAAAATGAACGGGCCGGACTAAGACCAAATCTTGAATCGCCCCCAGGGGACAGGCTCCTCCGCAGAACACGCGTCCGAACAGCAAGGCCATCGCCAAAGGCAAAAAGAAAAACGCGATGACCACATAAGGAACCGCGTAGTTGGGATCAATCAGCGCGACCGTGACGTTTTGGATGGCTCCGATCGGACACACGCAGCCTTCGCGATAGAAGCCGAAATAGACCACGCCGAAAACGGTCGCGGCCACAGTCAAATTCCGGCTGCGCCGCCACAAAACGATCCACGCGATCAGCAGCATCAAGGCAACCAGAACGCCGATATCGAGCGTGTGTTGCCAGTCCGGGCGAGGCTGGGGGCGTTGGACTTCGGGGACTTTGTATCCCCCGCCAATGTCTTCTGGCTGCGGCGCAACGGGCGGCGCGAACTGAGCGGGCAATACCGTCGGCCACGCGACAGCGATTGCTAAGATCAACAGTGCGATGCGACGCCAAGGAGACTTCACGCCGTTGCCTTTCTGCGCCCGCCGCCATCTGGTGCGATGCCGGCCGAACAATAGCCATATTTATCGACCAAGAGCCTCGCGTCCGCCGTTCGCCGGGACGCTCAAGCCCCCAGTCGTTTCTCGCCTTTCCGTTCTCCCGCAAAGCGGGCGGAAAGTTTACTCCCAGGTAAGGCCCAGAAACAAGGAAAACAGGAACGGGGGGAGACGGTTCTGGCGGGAACTTGCGCCGGTGGCAGGTCGCCGAGCGCAAAGCCGGTCAGCGACGCACCGGCTTTCATCATCGCTTTTCACGCAATGCAACAGCCGCACCGGCCGGAGCGCGGAAATACGCTTGTTGCGGACAGTTCGCCGCGATCGAGCATCGATTGCAATCCAAACACAAGTCGTGCCGCACTTCCAAGCAGATCGAACCGAGTCCGGCCGGTTCCTTGCAGCCCATCACGCACTTGCCGCAGCCGTTGCACAAATCTTCGTCGATGATGTATTCGTAAAAGTTGTTCGCCGGATCGTCCGGATCAATCTCGCCGATTGGTTTGCGTTCGATCGCGTCGCGCGGGCACAGCTTCTGGCTCGGTAAACCCTCCTCGTCCACTTCGCTCATGATGTCGTAGTAGCCGGGGCAGATGTAACACCGGCCGCATTTCGCGAAGTCATTGACGGCCCGCACGGCCGACAGCGGCAGCACGCACGTCGTCGCGCAGGTCTGACACACCTCGACGTTGGTGACGCCGAGCTTGCTGTCCAAACACCGAGTCGGATCGATCTGCCAGACGTCGGCCCGGCCTGCCTTCTGAGTCAGATAGGCCGCGGTGCCGCCCAGGCCCAGCAGCCCTGCCACACGGACCGTCCGTCCCAGCATTTCGCGACGTGTGGTTGGTTCGCTCATCGCTACACCACCCTTTCCGAAAAGACCGGTTCGGGCTGGCGGACCGCTTGCCCAACCTCCGGGGCGAACACCCGAATCAGCAAGCGCACGGTATCGACCACGTAAATCTGGCCGGCCGCGTCAACAGCTACGTCCATGTTGCGGCAATTGGCGTCGAAATACTTTTCGTCCATCACGGCCAACAATTTCCCTTCGCTGTCGTAGACCTTCGTTCGGGGGCCGGCTTTCTCCGTGACGACGATTTGGCCGTCCGGTGTCAGCGCGATGTTCGTCGGGTTACAACATCCGCGAAAGTCCGCCGCATCTCGCATGCCAAAGTGGCCGAACCGTCCCAACAGGCGCCCGTCCGGGGCATACCGTTCAACACGATGTTTCCCGGAATGGGCGGCGTGGATTGTGCCTTGTCCATCCAGACAGAAATCCAAATGCCCATTCGGAATCGCGAAGCCGCGTGTGTTCGTCCCTGTGCCGATATCATTCTGATGTCGCCGTTGGCGAGTGAACCGCCGGATACAGCGGGCTTGGGCATCGCCTACCAGCAAATAGTCTTTGAAGAACGCGATCGTCGTGACCAGTCCCAGCTTGGCTTTGTCTTCCCAAAGATCGAGCCGCCGGCCTTGCTCGTCGAAGATTTCGATTTGGCCGGCCTGACCGACGAACACGCGCCCGTCGGTGTCGACGGCCACGCAGCGGCCGGGCCGAATTGTCGGCCATTGGC
>JAADHY010000387.1:0-8434 GCA_013151585.1 Planctomycetota bacterium | reverse complement strand
CCCGACGGGAGGTCGAAGACTTTCCCCTGCCGGTCTCCGACGGCATACAGGCTGCCGTCCGGTCCCACAGTGATGCCGGTCAACGCGGTCCGAAATTGTTCCCGGCCGGCACCTTTGCCCGCCAACGTTGCAACAGCCCGATACTGCATCGCGCTGCTCCTTTTGGTGGAATGCAAGGATTGCTGCGTGATTCGAGGTGAATTCAGGAGGACTTATCGTGATGCCTGTTCCGACGACGGTCCGACCTCAATGCACACCATCTTCGTGACATCGCGCAAAACCAGCTTGCCGTCGGACAGGGCCATCGGAGCCCAAACGTCATGTCCGCTGAGCACCTGGGCGTGAGCCAGCTCGCGGTACTCCTTCGTGTTGGCCTCCAGCAGTCGCAGCATGCCCGTTCGACCTTCCAACACGAAAAACATACCATCTGCAAGCAGGTAGCTGCCGAGCCCGAAGGAGGCCCGTCGGTTGCTGTCCCACACAATTTTTCCATTCAGATCGAGGCAGGTAAACAGGCCGCGGCGTTTTTTGCCCACAGCAAAAAGATGATTTTCGTACAGGATCGGCGTGTGGATTTCCGAATTCCAGTACGAGGGAGGCATTCGAAACAATTGCTTCGTCTGGAATTGGTCCCCGTCGCGCGTGACGCGGATCATCAGGCTGTCGGCGTTATAAAGGCTGGTCATGAACACTAAATCATCGCCAATCGGCAACGGCGACGGCGCCACGGCGAGATTGAACTTGGCCGGATGGTACCAGAGCAGCCGGCCATCGTCGGCAGCGATGCCCTGAAGTCCGCGAAGCGTGCAATAGACGTATTGCCTCACCCCACCGAGTTCGGCCGGCATCAGCGAGGCGTGCGACATTTGCCACTTTTTCGGGTTGGGCGTCCGCCAAATCTCTTTGCCCGTAGGTTTGTCCAGAGCGACGACCAACGCGTCCCCGCCCGTGGCGATCAGCATGCGGGTCTCTTCGACCAGCGGACATTGGCCGGCGTACCAAGGCGGGATGCGGCTGTGATACTCCTTCGGGAGGTTCTTCTCCCAAAGCTGTTTCCCGGAAGCGGCGTCCAAGCAGTGCAAGACGCACTTCGGATCCAGCGAGAAAACGTATTGGCCGTCGACGGCTGGAACGGTCCGAGTGATCAAGTGGTTCGGCCGGATGCGTTTTCTCTCGCGAAACCGCCAACGCTCTTGTCCGTCCTTCAAGGACAGGCATCGCACCATCCACTCATTTGTCTTTTCATCGTAGTCGTTGACATAAACCCAACCGTCGTAAACAGCCGGACCGGCGTAGCCCGGTCCAAGGGGCACAGACCAGAGCAACTTGGGCCCTGCTTCCGGCCAAGAGCGATACAGTCCCGTTTCCCGAGAGATCCCATCGCGATGCGGTCCGCGAAACTGCGGCCAGTTTTCCGCCCACGCACACGATGCCGCGCCCAAGATCAGCACACCAACGAGAACTCGAATCATCCTGTGGCCCACTCTGTTGCTCCCTTCTGCTTCGACTCCCGTCCGGAAGCCCGCTCGTTCCCAAAACCCCACTTTCGATCAATACTTTATGATATTCGACAGACCGGAGGGATGCCAGTATCCGCGCGACTCCGGATGGTCCAATTGCCACAACACTATTCGAGCCCGGCGGAACGACGCGTCTCAATTCAAGAATAAACTCAAGAAACGCGACTGAGTCGTCAGTCGTCAGCCGGGGCGGCACCAGATGGTCCAGCTCCGCTTGCGGGATTGCCGAACGCATCATCTGCAAAACGACGAACCGCGGACGCCCTCGCTCGGCCCACACGTCGGGAGAGTGTTCCAGAACGACTGCCCCGATTGAAGTGGTCTCGGCTCCGCCTTCAGTACTCGACGCGGTTCTCTTTGCGAAGCCAGGCTTCGAAGGCGGCGATCGCTTCGTCTCGCAAAGCCTGACGGATCGACAAGGACTGCTCCTGAGGCGGACGGACGATTTGTTCGGCGATCCAGGCGTCGTCAAAGCCTGCGCGGGCCGCGTCGTCGCGGCTGGCGGCATACCAAAGCGAATCAATGCGAGCCCAGTAGATCGCTGCCAAGCACATGGGGCACGGTTCGCAGCTCGAATAAAGCAGGCAACCGTTGAGACGAAAGGTTTTCAGGGTCCGGCACGCCGCGCGGATGGCGACGATTTCCGCATGAGCCGTCGGATCGTTGGCACTGGTCACGCGGTTCCAGCCGCGGCCAACGATCTGTCCGTCGCGCACGACGACGGCCCCGAACGGCCCGCCCTCCCCTGCTTGCATTTTCTCGATCGAAAGCCGAATCGCTTCGCGTAGAAACTGCTCGTCGCTGGTGGTGTGCATCGTCAATCGCCCTCTGCTGACCGGGCCTGCGGGGATAGACCGTCCGTGTGCGGAGCCGGATTGTTGCGGCTCGGCGCTGAGCGCGTCAAGCGCCAGTCCGCGAGCGAACCGAGCACTGAGCCTCCATGGGGCCCGATGCGTGCGTGCTGACACGGTCTTCCTTTTTGCCCGAGACGTCTCGCGCCGTTCCCGGACCCGCCGCATCTCACGAGACGCGGACCGACACGCTCACGCCACTCGCCGGTTACCGACCTTGTCGGCACGTCGGAGCGGGCGCTTGCAGTAGCACGAGCTGAACCATCGGCCGTTCTGATTCAGGTCTAGCCACAAATCCATCGACTGCATGGACTTCGTCGACCCTCCAAGGTTGTGCATTTTTCAAACGGCCGTATAATACGCCTGTTTCAAACAAGCGTTCCAACAGATGACCACGAGGGATTGAGGCGGTCGAATGTCAAAGGACCAGACGCGGCGGAGAATTCTGGAGGCGGCGGGCCCGGTCTTTGCCGAGAAGGGGTACGACGCGGCGACCGTTCGGGAAATCTGTTCCCGGGCCGGAGTCAACTTAGCGGCCGTCAACTACTACTTTGGGAGCAAGGAACAGCTTTACGTCGAGACGTTGCAGTACGGCCGGGATCCGGAGGGACAGCACGATCAGCCCCTCACCTGGCCGGCTGATGCCGCCCCGGAGGATAAGCTGCGTCTTTTCATCGAGGGGCTGGTCCGCCAAATGTTAGGGGAGCGAGCTCCGTGGCACCGCCAATTGATGTTGCGTGAGATTCTGCAACCGACCGGTGCGTGCCGACAGTTGGTGGAGCGACACTTCCGAGCGCGCATGGATCAGTTGCTGGGGATACTGGACGAAATCTTGCCGCCGGAGGTGCCGTTGTCTCGTCGGCAGCAGATTGCTTTCAGCATTGTGGGGCAGGCCTTGTACTACCGGGTGGCCAGCGAGATTGTGAAATTCCTGGTCGATGAGGATCAACGGCAAGCTCATTTCGGCGTCGATCAACTGGCCGCGCACATTCTGGATTTTTCGTTGGCCGCGCTGGGACTGCATCCTGGGTTGGCCGTGCCGAGGCCCGAGGTCACTCACGAGCCATTGGAGCCCTAGCGCGGGAAGGGACGGCTGAAGGGATGGCGAAGCAGAGACTGCGTTTCACAGAGATCGTCCGGACGATTCTTCCGATTGCCCTGTTGGCTGCCGGGTTCTTCGGCTTTCTGGTGTTGAAGCAGCGTGAGCGCGTGCCGGCTCGGCCCAAAGAAGCCAAGCCGCCGCTTGTGGTCGAGACGATGGCCGTTCGACGTCACTCGGGGCCGGTCACGATCCAGACACACGGTGAAGTGGTTCCGTATCGAGAGGTGATTGTTTCGGCGGAAGTGGCTGGCCGCGTGATCGAGAAGACGGAACAGTGCCGAGCCGGTCGGTTCGTCCGGAAAGGTCAGTTGTTGCTGCAGATCGATCCGAAAGACTATGAGCTGGAACGCCGTCGCTTGGCGGCCGAGCTGGCTCAGGCGGAGGTTGACCTGCGTCAGATCGATGTCGAGATGGAAAACACGCAGACGTTGCTGGTGCTCGCCCAAAAAGAAGTGCAGTTGCAGGAAAGCGAATGGAAGCGGCAGGTCAATCTGTTGGCGCGCGGAGCGACCAGTCCGGCCAGCGTCGATCAGGCTCAGCGGTCCCTCTTGCAGGCCCGCAACTCGGAACAGAATCTGCGGAACCAGCTCAACCTGCTCGCGCCCCGCAGGCAACGGCTGACTCAGGCAAAGGAGCTGGCGGCGATTCGTTTGGAACAGGCCGATCTGAATCTGGCTCGCACACGCGTCGTGGCGCCGGTGGATGGCGTGATCGTGACCGAGTCGGTGCAGGACAGGAGGACGCCTTCGTGCAAAAAGGAACGGCGCTGGCCACGATCCACGACACGTCGGCCGTGGAAGTGCAGACCCAATTGCGTATGGAAGAACTTTTCTGGATTTGGAACGACCGAAACGCCGACGCGTCCAGTTCGGCGGGAGCGACAAACCGGTTGGCTGGTCCCGATGCCTTGAACAGGCTGTCTGCGGAATTGAGCGCCGGCGAGAAGTCGGACAGTGGGGAATCTGATGATGACGCCCCACACCGACCATCGCGTCCTCGAGCGCAGGCTCGTTGGGCGGAAGCCTACCGTCTACCGCCGATTCCTGTGACGGTCGTCTATGAACTGGCGGGCCGGACGTACGCGTGGGACGGCGTTTTGTCGCGTTACGACGGAGCCGGTCTGGATGAGCGAACGCGGACCGTTCCTTGCCGCGTTTTGGTAGAGGACCCGCAGGCGGTCCGCCGGCTCGACGATGATCGCGGTTCGGACGACGGCAATCGCGGCCCCTCGCCCCTCGCCACTCCATCGGAAACCGGGCCGCCCGCGCTGATGCGAGGCATGTTTGTGACGCTTCGGTTTCACGTCGAGCCGGATGTGCCGCTGTTTGATCTTCCAGAGAAGGCACTGCGGCCGGGGAACCAGGTTCTGCGAGTCCGGGACGGGCGATTGAAAGCCGTGTCGATACGAGTTCTTTCGGTGGCGAACCACACGGCGACGGTTCGCGTGGAGAGGGGAGAACTGCGAGAGGGGGACGAGGTGGCCGTCAGCCCGGTGACGGAGTATGTCGAGAATTTGCTCGTCGAACCGCGGCGTGTCGATGCGGATAAAGTCGCGGCGGCTGAGCCGAGTCGCACCCAGGAGATAAGGACTCCATGACGGCGCTGATTCGATGGGCGGTGCGGAACACACCGGCGATGAACACGCTGATGATCGGCATTCTGGTCGTCGGCGCTGTTTGTTTGCGCTATATGCGGCGGGAAGTGTTTCCGGAGTTCGAGCTGGAAGTCATTACGATCGTTGTCCCTTATCCGGGGGCAACACCGGAAGAGGTCGAAGACGGCATCTGCGAGAAGATTGAGGAGGCGGTGCGAGCGGTCAGCGGCATCAAGAAAATTCGGTCCGTCGCTCGCGAAGGCGTCGGCTCGGTCACGCTCGAATTGGAAGCCGATGTCCGCAACGTACAAAAAGTGCTGGATGAGGTCCGATCCGAGATTGATCGTATTCCTAGTTTTCCGGAACTGGCGGAGGACCCGGAGGTCAAGCAGGTCACGCTCCGCCGCGAAGCCATTCAGGTCGGCGTGCTGGGACCGGAAACGGATGATCCGGAAGCGCAAGTGACTTTGCGAAATCTGGCCGAACGCGTGCGAGAAGAGATTCTGCGGCTGCCCTCGGTTTCGCAGGCAGAACTGGTCGGCGTTCCGAAATACGAAATCGACGTAGAGATTTCCGAAAAAACGCTACGCCGTTACGGCTTGACGTTGCAAGATGTGGCGAGGGTCCTGCGCGAGCAGAACCTCGAGATTCCCGGCGGCACGCTGAAAACGGACCTGCAAGAGGTCTTGTTGCGAGGGAAAAGCAAATTCGACGTCGGAGCGGAAATCGCCAAATTGCCGATCCTGACAGATCCGACCGGCGTCGTACTGACGGTGGGCGACCTGGGACGGGTGCGGGACGAATTCGAAGACGTCACGGCTTTGCACCGCATCAATGGGAGGCCAGGGCTGGTCATTCAGGTCGAGAAGACCGCGCAAGAAGACCTGATGGCTATCACCGACGAGGTGCGACTTTTTGTCGATCAGGCCGGAAAGCCAGGTGGCTTCGAACTGCCCGACGGTTACGAACTGACCTACTGGGGCGATATGTCCATCCCCGTCCGCGATCGACTGAGCTTGCTGACGCGTAACGGTTTGCAAGGACTGGCGCTGGTGTTGATCGCATTGGCCGTGTTCTTGGATCTGCGATTGGCGTTTTGGGTCGCCGCCGGCATTCCGATCTCACTGCTCGGGGCCAGCGCTCTGATGTTCTACACCGGCCAGACGCTGAACATGCTGTCGATGTTCGGCTTCCTGATGGCACTGGGGATCGTCGTCGATGACGCGATCGTCGTGGGGGAGAACATCTACGCCCATCGACAAATGGGCAAATCGTTTCTTGATGCGGCGGTCGAGGGGACGGTGGAGGTGTTGCCGTCGGTGATCGCGTCGGTGACGACCACCTTGATTGCCTTTGCCCCCTTGTTGTTCGTCCCAGGCGTGATGGGAAAGTTCATCGCGATCATGCCGGCTGTGGTCATGGCTATGCTGGTCGTCTCGCTTTTTGAAGCAACGTTCGTCCTCCCATGCCATTTGGCGCACGGGCATCTGTCCCAAGATGTGTCCGAAGACAGTCCGCTTCGGCGAACCGTTCGATCCCTGCGACGGTTTCCGCCTACGGTTCGCTGGACCGTAGGCCCCGTATGGATCGCCCTCGTCGCCGTTGTTTGGTTTTTCCTTTACCCGTTCGTCCAGATCAGCCGGCATTGCAACCGGCTCGCCAATCGTGGCCTGCGGGCGTTCATTGGGCGAGCGTATCGGCCGATGTTGCAAAGCGCTTTGCGTTATCCCGGGGTGGTCGTCGCCGGAGCGATGGCGTTTTTGATGGTCTCGATCGGGGCGATTCAGGGAGGTGTAGTGCCTTTCAGCGTCTTTCCCAAACTCGACTCGAATATGGTCATCGCGAACATCGAATACCCGGACGGCAGCTCCGCGCAAGTCACCGACAATGCCACGCAGCTTCTGGAGGAGGCCATTTGGCGAGTCAACGACGAGTTGGTTCGCACGCGTGGAGAATCGGTGGTGGTCTTGACGCACCGCGCTGTGGGGCAGGTTTTCGGGTCGGGAGTGGTTGGCCGCGGTGACTTCGCCGCTGGTAGTTACGCCGGCGGCGTTTCGGCGGAGTTGGTTCCGGCGGAGCAGCGGACGATTTCCAGCAGCGAGATCGTCGCGCTGTGGCGGAAACGCGTGCTGGAAGGGCTGGTGAACGGGAGCGGGTCCCGAAGACGACTCTTGCCGGCCGGTTACGAAAGTCTCACGTTTCAGTCGGCTGAAATTGGCCCGGGCGGAGCTCCCATCGAGTTTAAGCTGGTCGCCAATCGCGATCGGATGGAAGAGCTGGAAGAGGCGGTGGAAGCCTGCAAAGCCCGGCTGGCCCAGTATCCCGGGGTGTTCGATATCATCGACGATTCGCGGCCGGGGAAGTGGGAGTTCCAGATTTCACTGAACGACCGCGCGAAAGCGATGGGCGTCACGGTGGCTGAGCTGGCGGGTACCGTGCGAGCTGCTTATTACGGCGAAGAGGTCATGCGATTGCAGCGGGGCCGACACGAAGTGAAGTTGATGGTGCGGTATCCCCGGGAAGAACGCCGCAGCTTCGCCCAATTCCGTGAACTACGACTGCGGACTCCGGACGGTGCCGAGCGGCCCTTGACCGATTTCGGCACGATTCACGTTGCCCGCGGTTACTCGGCGATTCGGCGATTGGATCAGCAGCGCGCGATCACCATCACGGCCGACGTGGACGAGCAACAGGCGAACGCCCAGGACATCATCACCGATTTCCGAACTCATTTCCTGCCAAAGCTCTTTAAGCGCTATCCGGGCGTCGGAATCCGTTGGGAAGGACAGCAGGAACGGCGCATGGAATCGACGACGGGCTTGTTCAAAGGACTCGGTGTGGCCCTGGTCGTCATGTTTGCTCTTCTGACCCTTGAGTTTCAGACATATCTGCAGCCGCTAATCATCATGGCCGTGATTCCCTTTGGCACGATCGGCGCGGTCTTCGGCCATTGGGTGTTGGGCATCCCGGTCACGCTCTTCAGCCTATTTGGGATGGTCGCCTTGACCGGCGTCGTCGTGAACGATGCGATCGTGCTCATCGATTTCATGAACCACCGAGTCCGCGCGGGGCGGCCCCTGGAAGAAGCGATCCTCGATGCCGGCCAGCGCCGTTTCCGCCCGGTGCTGCTGACATCGGTCACGACCGTGGCCGCGTTGCTGCCGATCCTGCTGGAGCGATCGGTGCAGGCACAGGTCGTCGTTCCGATGGCGACCAGCCTCGCCTTCGGTCTGATCTTCGCGACCGTCCTGACACTGATCCTGATCCCGACATTCTACTTGCTCTATTGCCGGTACATCGCGCCGGAAGAAAGAAGGGCGGTTCCTGACCGAACAGCCGCGCCGGCGGACCGAGAGTCGGAAGTTCC
>JAADHY010000080.1 GCA_013151585.1 Planctomycetota bacterium | reverse complement strand
TTGGCAACATCTCGATGCTGCTCGGCGGTCGCCGGCTCCGGTGGGACCCGCAGGCGGAACGGTTCATCGGCGACGACGAAGCCAACGCCATGCTTACGCGAAAACAGCGGGAGCCGTGGACGTTAAAAAACGTGGATTTTTGGATCAATGTCGGCTGAGAAACTATCTCGAAACCGGCTGACTCGAGCGTTACGGGAAAGCAAAATTCCCGCTGAGCCGACACCTCAAGTCCTTTTTCCCCAGAGCGCTTCTGCCGGTGCGACCGGGTTCGAACGGAACGAAGCCCCGGAGGCCTCTTCGGGCTGCACCGTGATCGGCTGCCATCTTCACCGTCCGTGCCTTCCCGCTTGCGGGAGAGGATGGCGCGCACAGCGAGCCGGGTGAGGGCTCCGACAGAAAGTCGCCCCCGGGAAAGAGCGCGAGCATTGTTCGGGTTTTCGAACCGATGGGCGTCTGGCGCGGCCTGACGGTCGGAACCCTAGAATGAGCGGAAAAGGCGCTAGTGTTTTGTCACGGCAGAAAGTTAGGATTGCGTTGCATTGTGGTGCGGCCGTCCCGGCCGCCGGTTGCAGGTGAGACGCTTGCACCACAACCCCGCGCGATCCCACTTTTTCGTTTTTGACAAAGCACTAGCTTCCTGTGGCGTCGCTCGACGAACTGAGTGAAGTTGCACGCGAGGCGCGGTTGCGTTCACTTGGCTTCTTTCTGGGCCGAAAGATGCGCGGCGTGCGCGTATGGCGGGAAGTTTTGCTTTCATGGTGGACGACGCCCACCCTACAACTTTTCGAGCGGCCGAGTTTTCGGTGTCCCCGTCATTCGCCTTTTGCGCGCCTTTTTCCCGGCGCGCGGTCGGCTACGGATTTCCTATCTGGGTTCTTTATCTCCGCACAGGCGCCACTTCGACGTCCGGCCCAAAGCCGATCAAAACAAGACGCGATGCCCGCCACCACGTTCCGAGAGAAGGCATTTCGACGGATCCGGACGCCCGTGAGCTCTACCGTTGTTGGATTTCGGCCGAAAGGACTGCCAAGCCCTCGGCCGGCAGCGTGAGCGTCACGGGCGTTGGTCCGCGGCCGAGCGTGCGGCCGTCTAACAGGCTGGCGATCCGCCCGAGCGCGCTTGCTCCGAAATCACGCGGATGAAATGTGATCACGATCCGTTCTGCGTCTTGGCCGGCGTTGAATACAGTGAAATAGACACGGCCGTCCTTCGGCCCAAAGCGTTCCAGCCGGATCGACTCATTGGAACACGTGGCTCCGGTCACGGGCTGCCAGCCGGCGGCCGACAGCCGCCGCAGGATCGGCATGTACCTTCGGTACAGGTCTCCGTGCTCGCGATACACCCGATCGCAGTAACGTCCGACGGCCGGTAAGAACCCGTAGGCGACGGCGTATTTCCAGTACCGCTCCATACCCTCTCGCGTATCTAAGCCGGTTGGACGACCGACGACCTTCAGGTAATCCAAAAGCAAGACGGGCTTTTGAAACGTCGCGGCGCGGACGAAATCGTACGCCGACACACTCAGGTGACGATACGCGCCCTCGAATCCGCTCACGTCGCCGTAAAAGTGATGCCAGACCATGCGGTGAGGATAGTTCAGATTTTGAAAAATCAACCGGCCAGTCGGGTGCAGAAGCTCCCCCAGCGCCTGCAAGAACTGCACGCCGTCGAACTGGCCGTGAACCGTGACCCGGCCCGTCTGAGGATCATAGGTGAGCGGGAGGCGTTCATAGGCAAAATGGTCGCGGCGGAAATTGAGCTTCCGTCCCGACCAGCCGGACATCGAATCCAGATAAACTCCGGCGATCGTGGGATGGTCTTTCAGCATTTGTCGGATTCGGGCGAGCGTATCGCGGGCGGGAGTGAGCTTCGATTCATCGTCTGAAAACAGATTCGGATTCGGGTTCACCGAAAAGACAACCATGTTGATCGGCTGCCGGGGCTTGATGTCTGCACCAACATGGTTCCGGATCAGAATCTCGTAACGGCCGTCGGCGTCGCGGAAGGCTGCGTTTTCGATCTGCTCGCGCGTTCCTCGACCTCCCCAGCCCGTGTAAGTCGGCCGGTAGTTTTTGAGGAATTGCATCGCGTCTTCATAATTGCGGGGCAGTCGCGGCAATCGATTGACGGTTCGCTGCACGGGTATGAAATACGGGAACGTGCCGATGCCAAGCCGCGCAGCCTCTTCGGCCCCAGCCGGTCCTCCTTCCCAGTAATAATAGTCTTGCGGGTTCGGTAGCTTGCTCGGCGAAAACGCAAACAGCCACAAGCCGTCGTGTCGTGCACGCCGCTGGAATCGTTCGGGATTCAGGGCGTAGTACCTTGCCAAAGCGTCGCGAAATCCCCAGCGCGAATCCACCCGAAAGATGAGCAACCGGAACGGCGCCCGGCTTTGCAACTGGCCGCGTGCGTCCGGCGTCAGCCCGAAATGCAGCCGGGCCATCAAGCGATTCTCCGGAGTATATTGCATCGTGAACTGGCAGGGCGCGTCGGCCGGCACTGCGACCGCAAGCCCCGCATCCGGCCCCGTGACGGCCGCCAACGGAAAGTCCTTCTTGCTAAACCCAGACGCACCGTCCAGCTTCTCGTGTATTGCCATATCTTCCCACCACGACCAACCGGGTTGGCCAAACGGCAGAGTCAGGCACACGTCAATGGCGCGGTCGCGTTCGGTCGTGTCGCGGACCCAGCCGCTAACGGCAACGGCGTGCTGGAGGACCTGAAACTCCGCTTCGAGTTGCAGGCCCGCTTCTTTCAGCTCGCACCGCAGCCGAGCCTTGTTGTCCCGAGTGCTGAGCGCCCCGGCGGCCGGCCAAAACCGGCGTAGTCGATAATCGCCGACAAACAAGCCGGCGCCTCGTGGAGCGACGAATCGCTGATCGTCCAACTGAACGGCATCGAGCGTGCCGTCACTCAAGAAGTGCAAGCTCAACCCGTCGTCCGTGGCCAGCGCCACAGCGGGCGGCGCCGTCTTGGCCCGTGCCGCCGGTGCGAAAGGCGGGAGCTCGCGCACTTGGATATCGTCGAACCAAACCGTGCCGGCATGGTGGCGAAACAGGGCGTGGACGGCGCCCGACTTGATGGGACGCTCGGGGATGAGCAGCACTTCCGAGTATTGCCAGTCGTGGGTGCCCGTCTCGAACCGGGCCATGGCGGCGACGTCGACGCGGCCGGGACGTTTCTGTTTGACGTAGCGGACATCACACCAGATCGAATAATGGTTATCAGCCCGGCCACTGACGTTCTCGGCGCGGCTCCATCCGCTGATCAGTAGGGGCCTGGCGAATCGCTGGTTGAGTTCCAACGGTTGCCGGGCGCCGCTGGCCGGCACGGGCTCAGGGTGTGAAATCCGCAGCGACCGGCGCCCGGAATGAGCCTGATTGGTGTCAAACCGGATGTGCTCGCGCGGACCGGAAAACCCCCAACCGGCGTCGGTTTCGAATCCAGGGTTGCGCACAAGGTTGGGCGACTTTTCCGCTGCGGTGGATACGGCGACGAGAACTAGCAGACAAGGTCCGACGAAAATGATAGTTCTCATGATCTTTCCTCAAAGGTTCCCTTGCTTTTGATAGCGGCCAAACCGCCGGTCACCGATCCTGCGGTCGGTCCGTGCGCACGCGGTAGGACAGGCCGAAGCGGGGGCCCCAATGCCGGCCTCCGAGAGGCTTCGGGCCGTAGACGAGATAGTGATCCGCCGGAGCTCGACCGTTCCCACAAGCGATTTCGAACCAGACCAACTGACCGGAGCGCACTGATTGCGGCTCGATGCGAACCACACGCCACTCGTCGCGATTCGTCGAGACCTTTTCTGGGGCTAAGGTTGCCCGCCCGATGTCGTCCCGGTCGGGACGCGAACCGAACCGAACTTGAAGCGGCCCCGGGCGGCCGACGCGCGAAACGCGGAGGGCCAGGCCGCGAAACTCTCTCGCCCCAGCGGGAATCCAGAATCGGCCGGTGATGCGCGTTTCCGGCCGATTGTCCAGAACATGCGCAACCAGGGGCCGGCCGTCGCGCCCTACAGGTCGCTCCGGGCGCAAGAAACGATCCAGGAAATCGAACGTTTCAACGCCATGCACTTCGTGCACCCCGTCGTAATGAGCTAACTCGATGCGGTCGGTCTGTCCCAGGTGATCGCGGATCGCCTCAACTTGTTTCCAAGCGTATGCGGTCCAGGCGGGCGTCGTAATGCCGTCTCGCTCGCCAAATTCGATGCATACCGGGCGCGGAAGCATCAT
>JAADHY010000178.1:5654-6367 GCA_013151585.1 Planctomycetota bacterium | reverse complement strand
TGTGGTCGCCCGCCGCTCGACCGACACCGAAGCCATCGAAAACCCTCACGTCGCCGCGGCCGTCCGCTTCATCCGGGAGCACATCGACGAGGTGTTCGGCATCGATGCGCTGGTAAGGCACACGTCCGTTTCACGTCGTTATCTGCACTACCATTTCCGTCGCTGTTTGGGCTGCACGCCTCACCAATACATCAATCGGGCACGCGTCGCCCGGGCCAAAAAGCTTCTGACTGAGCCCAAACGGCATACCTTGCAGCAAATCGCCTGTGCATGCGGATTCCGCGAGCCTAGACGTCTGCGCATCGTCTTCCGGCGGGTCACCGGCATGACACCCGCTGAGTATCGCCGCTCTCTTCCCAAAGGCCGTTGAACCGCGGACAGGGAAGCGCGAATCACCGAAGGGACTTGTAGGGCGTCCCACGACCGACTGGCGCCGACAAGCGCCAAGTCGCTCGACTGATTTCCCACGACCACGGGCCCGGTCGTCTCCGTCTCTTGAGCACTCCACTGGCTCACTCTACCCTTGATGCTGCCAGGCATCGGCGTGTACCCGACCGTGCGGACTGCTTCTTTGCTGAAAGGATCGGATCATGAGCACGCCAACGAATCGTCGCGGTTTCTTGAGAGCCACCGGTGGTGCTGTCGCGGCCACGACGCTGGCAGGCAGCGTCTTTCCACAAGTGCATGCGGCTGGGAGCGGGCGCCTGAAACTG
>JAADHY010000178.1:0-5648 GCA_013151585.1 Planctomycetota bacterium | reverse complement strand
GGCGGGCGTGGCACTGGGGCTGTCACCAACGCCCTTGGCCCAGAGTGCAACAAAGACGCGGTGCTGTGGGCGATGGCTGACCTGTTCCCCGAGAAGATCAAGGCGTCGCGGGAAAGACTGAAGGTACGCTTCAAAGACCGGGTGCAGGTGCCGCCGGACAGGCAGTTCATAGGCTTCAAAGGTTATCGCGGTGTCATTGAGAACTGCGATGTCATTCTGGTCTGCGTGCCGCCGCGGTTCAGTACTCCAATCACGCTGGACGGCGTGAAAGCCGAGAAGCACGTGTTCTTCGAGATCATGGGTGCGGTGGACGTGCCGGCGATCGAAAGAGTGCTCGAGGCGGACCGGTTGTCCCGAAAGAACGGCACGAGCCTGGTGTGCGGCCATTGTTATCGGTTCCACCTGGCACGGCGTGAGGCGGTCCGGCGCATGCAAGACGGCCAAATCGGCGAGATCACGGCCATCCAGTGCGACTACATGCGCGGCTGGTACCGGCGACTGGATCATAAGCCGGAGTGGAGCGAGCTGGAGTATCAGATCCGCAACTGGAACTGGTTCAATTGGCTGAACGGCGGCCATGTGGGCAACACGCTCAGCCACAATCTGGACTCCGCCTTGTGGGTACTCGGCGACGAGCTGCTGCCCGAGGCGGCCTACGGGATGGGCGGGCGCGCTACGCACATCCACCCGAGCCGCGGCACCTCCTTCGATCACGCCAGCCTCGTCTACGAGTTCCCTGGCGGCCTGAAACTCTACGGCTTCATCCGCAACGCCAACAACTGCTTCAACTCGAACCGGGACATCTTCCATGGCACGAAAGGCCGCTGTTACTTCAGGGCGTTCGCGCCGCAGCGCATCACGGACCTGAAAGACAGAGTGATATGGCAAGCGGACAAGGAGCTGGCGCGCAAATCAGCTTACGACCAGGAACAGATCGAGTTCCTGCAATCCATCCGCACGGGCAAGCCGCTGCACCAAGGCAAGGAACTGGCCAACTGCGGCATCACTTGTTTGATGGGCCAATTGGCGATCTTCACCGGCCAGCGGATCAGCCCGCAGCAAGCACTCGAGTCGAAATTCGCCTACCTGCCCGACGGCGAAATCTCCTGGGAGACCGAACCGCCCGTCAAACCTGGCCCGGACGGCCTCTACCCCGTACCAGTCCCCGGCGTAACGACATTGAAGTCACGGTTAGCAACGCTGGACAACGGACTGCATCGGTTCCTGGCGTGAAGGCTATCCAGCCTGCGATGAGAGAGCTTTCCCGTGCGAGCTTTGGCGTTTTTTGATCACGACCCGGCTATTGGAAGCAGCCATTCCCGCGGCTGGTGATCTGCGAATCGACGTGTCAGTCATGGAAGACGGCTCGCCACGGGGCGTTCCTTTTCAAGACCGCTTTTGTCTGGAACGGCCAACTGACGTTGGACGGCCGGCAAAGGGATGTCGCGGGCTTCCCGCACCGAGATCATCCGCACAGTGAATTCGATCGCGCGATCTTGCCCGCTATGCTGTAACGTTGCGTCGGCAAGGCCAATCCACCTGCAAGCGGCGTGGTTTCAGCAAACGACAAACGGGCAAGTGCAAGCGAACAAGCAAAGGGAAAAGAATCGTATGAAAGGAATGAGCGAGTGCACGTCGGTGGCGATTTGGACGGGAACGATGGTGGTCGGCATTTTTTGCGGAACGTGCGGCCGGGCGTCGGCACAGCAGAGTCGGCCGGAACGGTCAGTTCCAGCGGTTTCACCCGCCGGTGCATTGATCGAGGCCGAACAGTTCACGGCGCGTCAGCCAAATGATGGTTCCTTCGCCACCGTGACGCACGATCCGACGGCGTCTGGCGGCCGGGCGGTGGCGAGGTTCTTTCCTCGAGAAGGGCAATGCCTTTATGAGTTCGCCGTTTCTAAGGCGAGCCAATATGACATTTGGCTGCGATATGCGTCAAACAGTCAACCGCAGATTCGGTTCTCGATCGACGCGAACGCCGGCGCTCGCCCGCAGGTGGCGAGACTGCGAAACACGGGAAAGTTGTCGGGGCGGGGAGCGTGGCAGTGGACGAAGCTTGGCAGCGCGAAACTCGCTCGCGGCCGGCACCGACTGGTCCTGTTCGGCTGCCCGATCCGTACGGATTGCCTTTGGATCAGCATCGGCCAACCGCCGCCGACCGATCAGCAACTGATCGAAGCGCGGTTGCGCCAAGTTCGCGAACACCTGAAGAACCCGATCGAGCCGATCACACCGGACTGGTTCGCGGAGGCGGACCAATACGAGTTGCCCGAATGGTACGACAGTATTCGCGTCTGTGCTCACACGCGGTTGAGCTGGCGGTGGCGGACTCGCAAGCCGGGGCTGTTCTTCGGCGCGGGTAAGCTGTTGGCTTCGATCGGCTTCAAGGAGATCGCCCGGCACATCAAGTCGGGCGACGAGCCGGCTTGGTGGCCCAGTCGAGTCGGGGCCGTTCTGGATCAGGCAAGAGCCACCAACTTCGCCAAGCGAATTATCGACGAGGCGCACGCCGCCGGTTGCCGGATCATCGTTTACCATCGCCACATGGAAGACCGCTTCGTCGCCGAGCAGCATCCCGAATGGACAGCCCGCGACTGGCAAGGCAAGGTAATCGAAAAACGCGGACCGAAAATCTGTTTCAACACGCCGTACGCCGATTTTGTTGAAACGCGCCTGGTCGAGCTGACAAAGATGGGCGCCGACGGATTTTATTTCGACGAAGTGCACATGCCGAAGCCGTTTTGCTGGTGCGAGAACTGCCGGCGGCGGTTCAAGGCGGAGACCGGTTTGGATTATCCGGAATCGCCCGACCCGTTCGATCCGGCGTATCAGAAGGCGATCGAGTTCAAGAACGTCACGATCGAGCGGCTGTTCCGGCGATGGCGCCGGGCCATCCATGCGGTCAATCCCGAAACGGTGCTGCTGATCGGTTCGAATACCTACCCGCAGATGGTCGATCGACACACAACGCACCGGCTATACCGGATCGCCGATTCGATGAAGACGGAGTTTTCGCTGCCCGACCGCGCGTCGGCCAATCGCGTGTTCTCCTTCGACAAGAGCCTGGAGCCGACAGAACGCGACGCTCGCTTGGCTCTTGGCTACGCGATCGCGCGCGACGCCTGCGACGGCCGACCGCCTCACGTCTGGACGCACGGTCTGCCCAACGCCACGCACGCTTTGTTCGCAACGGCGGGCGTCATCGCTCACGGTGGCATCGCGAACTTGGACCACCCCGAAGCCACCATCCCCGATCCAGAGCTGTTCCAAGAGGCGGTCGCGCTGGGCAACCGCATCGCCCCGGCCTTCGCGCGCATGCGCCCGCTGCGGTGGGCCGCGGTTCATTACAGCGAATACGCTCGCGATCACTACCTGCCCGACGAGCCGTCGGCCTGGCGCAAGGCGCTTTATCCTGTCTACGGGGCGTTCACCACGTTGCTGCGAGCTCGCGTGCCGGTGGGGATCGTCACCGACAGCCAGTTGGAGCAGGGCCGACTGGAAGCGACTCGGCTGCTGTTCATCCCTTCGCGCGAGCATCTGACAGAACGCATGCGCTCCGCGATCGCGCGATTCGAACGCGCCGGCGGCCAAGTCATCTACCAACGGGCGGACTGGCGATGGTACGAACCGGACGGCGGCATGGCCCGAGCGGGCGAAGCGTTCCTGCGCGAAGCAGCCGAGGCGATTCGCAAGGCACCGATCTCGGTGCACGGCGGCCCGAAGAAGATGCACGCCGTTTGCTTCACCAACCGAGATCGCTCGCGCATGACGGTGGCCTTGGTCAACGACTTCTCGTGGGTCTTCACCGGCAACACCCGCACGCGCGACGGCCGCCCGATCCCAGACATTGAGAAGAAGCTCAACCGCCGACCTCCGCCGCCGTGCCGCGATGTCCGCATCTTCCTGCGAACGGACCGCAAGCCGAAAGAGGTCCGCGAATTGGCCGGCGGCCGATCGTTTGAGCCGGTGCGAACCGATGCCGGCTACCGCATCGACGTTCCAACCTTCGACTGCACGGCGGTCGTGCACGTGCGGTTCTGAGGTGCTCTGGCCCGGTCTCTGACTGAAGCAAAGGCAGGGCCAGACCGGAGAGACCGAAATAAGCACAGTGACGTTCCAGACTCGAGCCGCTAAACTCGGTCACTGTCGGTCTCTCGCCCCTGCGCGGAACGGACAAGAGCTGCTCGCCCGTCATTCCGGCCTGCAACGGAAGCTCCCGGCCCCCGCCCCGGCCGCAGCGGCGTTCCCGAGCAGTGGCAAAAGACGCGCGGGGGCGGGAAAGCAAACTGTCCGAGTGGCGGGCGAGGGATGTCCTCTCGGCGTGGACTGGCAGCAGCGGCCCAGCGGTCCATGGAACAAATATTGACACACCGCAATGAGCACTTAGAACGAACATCACCGGAACACTCGAACAGAAACGAGAAACCCGCGGCCAATGGGAAAATACATTGTAACGAGGAGAAAATGGTATCTCTCGCGCAAAAGAAAAGCTCTACACACCCTGTCGTTGCAGAGCTTTCGGAGCAAATGGGACAGATTTCTAATGGACGGTCCAGGAATCGAACGTTTTTTTAACCCACTCACTAGCCACCGTCCTATGGGGACTTGCCGTCGTGGCGGTCGTGTTGTCTGTCGGCAATGAGATCAGGAGCAAATGATGCGATGCCGTTTTTCCCGCGTCCTTTTCGCTTTGACCACCGTCGCGGTCGCTTTGTCCACGGCCGATCTCTCGATTTTGTCGGCCGGCGACAACAGCGCCGATCGGATCAGGCCCTACGCGCAGAACCCGCGCTACTGGCAGTACCAAGGCAAACCTGTGATGCTGCTGGGCGGAAGCAAGACGGACCACATCTTCTTGCTTGATGACCTCGAAGCACATCTCGACGAGATGCAGGCGGTCGGAGCCAACTATGTGCGGTGTACGATGAGCCAGCGCGAGGGCAAAGAGCTCAAGCCGCACAAGCTGCTGCCCGACGGCAAGTTCGACCTGGACCAGTGGAACGAGCAGTACTGGACGCGCTTTTCCAATTGCTTGAAGTGGTGCCGCGAGCGGGGGATCATCATCCAAATCGAGGTCTGGGACCGGTTCGACTACACCGACGCGCGCGGAATGAACTTCTGGCAAACCAGCCCCTGGCGTCCGGCGAACAATGTCAACTACACCTACGAGCAAACCGGCTTTCAGGAGACGTACAAGGATCATCCCTACAAGGACAAGCAGCCGTTCTTCCACACCGTGCCGGGATCGAACCACTACCGGAAGAAATACGATCTCATTCGGCGCTACCAGGAACGGTTCGTGGAGAAGATGCTGTCGTACAGCCTGCCGTACGGCAACGTGCTCTACTGCATGAACAACGAGACGTCGACCGATCCGCGCTGGGGGCAATACTGGATCGAGTTCATCCAGGCCAAGGCCGCCGAAAAGGGCGTGACGGTCTGGACGACCGACATGTTCGACGATGCCTTCGACGCCGAGAAGGCGAAACACACTCCGGTTATCTTTAGCGACCCCCGGCACTACACGTTCGCCGACATCTCGCAGGTGAACAGCCGCAGCTACGGCCAGGTACACTGGGACCGATTGCAGTGGCTTTTGCGCCAGATCAACCGACATCCGCGTCCAAGCAAACACACGAAGATCT
>JAADHY010000180.1 GCA_013151585.1 Planctomycetota bacterium | reverse complement strand
GATGCGATTTCCGTGAGCCGTTTGCCGACCCAGTCGGGATGGCCCTTGCAGCGAGCCACCATCAAGCTTTCGCCACCGTTGCGTTTTTCCAGGTTCGCGGCGATGGCTTTCCGGATTCGGCGGCCGCTCTCGGGATCATCGAGCCGCTTCACGAGCTGCGAATGGCCACCCGCCCGAGCCCAGGTTGGCACGACCATCGCGGCGAGAGACGTGCTGGAAGCGATGTACGGATACTGATCCGCTGTCACGCGCTGTCCCCTTCGGCGAGCCTCCTCGATCTGATCGGCTGCTTTTCGAACCAATCCCCAGGCGTCGCGGCCACTGGATTTGAAATGGGAAATGTGGACGGGCAGCCCGGCTCGGCGGCCGATTTCCAATGCCTCCCGCACCGCCTCCAGTAGTTTCGCCCCCTCGTTGCGAATGTGCGAGGCGTAGATTCCCCCGTGGACGGCCACGACGCGTGCCAAAGCGACCAGCTCATCGGTGTCGGCATACGAACTCGGAACGTAAATCAAGCCGCTCGACATACCCCACGCTCCGGCCTGCATGCCCTGCTTGACCAGCTCCTGCATCTTCTCAATCTCGGCCTCGGTGGCCGCTCGTTGCTTGGAGCCGATCGTGTGTCCGCGGACAGTCCCTTGAGGAATCAGATGAGCGACGTTGGTGCCCGCCCCGTGAGCCTCGATCTGTTCATAGAACTTCTTGACATCGATCGGCCCGCCGCCGCAGTTTCCCGTCACGACGGTCGTGCAGCCCTGCGTCACGTAGTTGACGTTCGCCCGCGTGCCAGCTCGGACGATCGGGCCATCGCAGTGCGTGTGCAGATCGATGAAGCCTGGCGCAATCACCAGACCTCGGCAATCGAGGACCCAGTCGGCCCGTTTGAGCCGAAACTGTCCGACGGCGACGATTCTGTCGTCCCGGATGGCCACGTCGCCCGACCGGATCGGATCGCCGGTCCCGTCCACGATTTGGCCGCCTTTCAGCAAAAGGACTGCTTCAACCGGTCCCCGAGCCCAGCCTCGAGCCGCGAAACAGATCCCGCTCGCCAGTGCCAGTACGACAATTCCCGTCCGAAACCGCGGTCCTGCGATCCCACGCATTATTTCACCTCCAACATTGAACTTTCCCCGGGAGGTTTTCTTCCTCGAAGCCAGCCCTCGGCCCGTTTCTCCCGGCCCTTTTTAATCATCGCGTTTGACCGGACGCCCCCAGGAGCTCGCCGCTCGATGATGCGCGAAGGTCATGAAGGCTCACAGCCGCAAGCGACGCTTCAGCTCAAAGTACCGCTCGATCGTTTCCGTTGCAATCTGGTCGGACCGGGTGTCAATCACCTCGATGCCCGCCGAGCGCAATTGGTGCAGCAGTTCCTCTCGCTGGTGCATCAATTCGTTGGCCACCGCGACCTGGTAAAGCTGTTCGGCCGTCTGCGGTTCCGTTAGTTCCAGCTCGGTCACGACGTCGTCGGAGATCGTGGCGACCAGCGGCAGGTGTCGCGGCGTCAGCCGTTTCAGGTAAGCCGCCATCCGTTGAGCCGCCTCGAGCACGGTCACGTCCGTGAAAACGATGATTAAACTGCGTCGATGCAGGCGGACGGCTGTGAGCGTCAACGCGGATTCGAAATCCGGCTCGACCAACTTGGGATGCCGGTCGTAAAGCAAGTCCATAGCCGTCTGCAATTGAGCACGTTCGCGGCGAGGATGCAGGTAGGCGTCGACCTGGTCCGAGAAGATCAGTAGGCCGGCGGAGTCGCCTTGGTCCACGACGGCCCGCATCGCCAGGACCGCAGCTTCCAGGACCGCGTCAAACTTGGTTCGCTCGCCGCAGTAGGTCGACATCATCCGGCTGGCGTCGACCAAAAGCATGACCTGCTGATGTCTTTCGACTTCGTAGTTCCGGCTGATCGGCCGCTGCATGCGGGCCGTGGCCTTCCAATCGACCCAGCGGATGTCGTCCTCCGGCGAGTATTCCCGGAGAGATTCGAAAAGGGTTCCCGATCCGCGCCAGCGGTAGCGGTGACTGCCCGATTGACGCACCAAAGCCCGCCGTTCAGCCAGCTCGGCTGCCTTCCAGTTCGCCAAGTGCGGCAGGACCCGCACCGGCTGCCGGGCTGGCTGCACCCGCTGGATCCAAGCCAATCCCAACGGCCCGCGAACGCGATAGACGGCGTCGCCGAACTGAACTGTTCCCCGCCGGGTCGGCGTACATTGGTAGGACAGCACCGATCGGGACTGAGCCGGGACCGTTGCGGTCAGCTCCGGCGGATCCGCGTGGGTGTGCGCCGGGCGAACGTCACGCAGCCGAATCGCGACGGGAAAGGCAGACCGATTCTCCACATCCCACCGAATGCACTGCGGCTGGTCGACATGCAGTTGCGACGGAGTTCGCCGCTGCAGACGTAATCGGGGGCGGCGCCACGCAAGCCAAGCGTCAAAGACGAACCCGGTGAGCACAGCGGCGACCACGGTCCACGCCATCCCGACGCTCACGGGAGCCCCCTGCCCCAGCAGAATCAAGGCCAAAGGGATCAGGCCGAGCCGAAAAGTTCGAGCTGTCGGGATCACCGTGGCACCTCCACCTGTCCCAATACCGATTCCAGGACCTGATCCGCAGTGCGGGCCGCCACCTGCGCTTCCGGCGTCAGAAGCAGTCGATGTCGCAGGACGGCCGGAGCCACCAACTTGACGTCGTCGGGCGTTACGAAGTCGCGGCCTTCCATCACCGCCACGGCCTTGCTGAGGAGTAGCAGATGGATCGCTCCTCGCGGACTGGCCCCCAACTGAACCTGCGGGTGCTGCCGCGTGGTGCGCACAATCGCGCGGATGTAGGCCAGGATGTCCTGCGAAGCGGTCACCGCTTGCACCGTTTGACGAGCTCCGATCACCTCCTCCGGCGACGTCACCGGCTGAAGCTGCTCCATGACTTCGCGGTGCAAGTCACGGTTGTGATTGTAATGCTCCAAAATGACCAGATCGTCTTCTTCGTTCGGATAATCGATCAGCAGCTTCACCATGAAGCGATCCACTTGCGCTTCGGGAAGTGGGTAGGTTCCTTCGTATTCGATGGGGTTCTGGGTCGCCAACACGGTGAACAGCGGCGGCAAGTGGCGTGTCTGACCGCCCAGTGAAACGGTCCGTTCTTCCATAACTTCCAGCAAAGCGGCTTGCGTTTTCGGAGGCGTGCGGTTGATTTCGTCCGCCAGAAGAATCGTGGTGAAGATAGGCCCCTCCCGGAACTCGAACCGCCGCGTATCCATCTGATAGACCTCGGTGCCGAGAATGTCCGACGGCATCAGATCGGGCGTGAACTGAATCCGCCGGAATTCGGCCCCCAGCAGCCGAGCCAGCGCCTTGGCCAAAAGCGTCTTGCCCACACCGGGGACGCCTTCCAGCAGAATGTGGCCTCCCGAATAGAGGGTAGCGAGCATCGCGTCGATCAGTTCCGGTTGCCCGGCAAAGATATGGCTGAGCCCCTGCCGGAGCCGTTCGGCTTGTTCGTGCACTCCGTCAATGCCCATAGCGTTCTTTCCTTAATCGAATCAATTCCCGTACCAGTTTGCAGGCGGCGGTCGGCTGAGAAGGCCGTTCCCCTTGTTGAACGTATTGTTCGGCCTCCGCCAGCCGCTCGGCCACGTCGTCTCCTTGTCCCCGCTGCCGCGATAGCAAACGCAGTCGGCCGGCGACGGCGGCCACGGCCAGCGGGGCCGCCTGAGCCCGACGGTACAAGTCCGCCACCGATTCAATGTATTCCATCGCGGTCCTTCTCTCGGGGAGCTCGTACGGTTCCGGAGGCCCGAACCGCCAGTTGCTCGCCCACAAACAGAGCACCGCCCAAAGGGTGGCGATGCTGAGAAAGCTGGCCGCCCCCGGCAGAGACAAGGCAAAAGCAAGAAACGAATCCGCTCGCCCATGCCCGTGCCGGTACTCATCGACGACCACCAACTTGTTCGCGGCACATTCCCGCAGGACCGAAGCGAACACTGCAGCGTTGTCCCCTCGATCCAGCCCCACGTTGACCCAGGCGAAATCGTCCAACAGGACCAAAACGTGACCGCGGCCTCGTTTGAGGCACAGAAACACGATGCCCTTCTCGTCGCCAAACGCGTCGACACCATCCCAATTCCCGCCGAACCTCGGCCCGTCGGCTCGGACGGTCAGTCTCCCGTACGGAGTCGCGATATCGGCCGTTTCCGAGGTAGTGGGCGGCGCGTCGGCCACACTCCGAGAGCGGCGCGGCTCA
>JAADHY010000769.1:4325-7874 GCA_013151585.1 Planctomycetota bacterium | reverse complement strand
TGTTGGTGTCGCGCCTTGCTGACACTGCGGGGTAGTCAGCCTGCCGCCTAAATGGTCCAAGTCCTGATCGAAACCTGGGAGAAGCGGCCGGCTTCTGTCCGACGTTTTGCGGCTGTTTCCGGGCGAGCCGACGGTAGCGGCACCGCCCACGAGGTTGTGTCCCTGACGCTGGCTGGGCCGACCACAAGTGTTGCGCTGGGTCTCAAACCTGCGAACGGTTCGCTGTAACAGAGTCTCGGGGCTTACCAGGCCGCAGCGGTTTCATCGGGCCTTCTGCGCAGCCAGCGGCCTATCGATCCCATCGACCCGGTCAGGCGGACCGATCCGCAGCAGGAGGGAGACTTATGATACAGCTCGACCGCATTCTGGTGCCCATCGATTTCAGTAAGTTCTCTAAGCATGCGCTCCGGTATGGATGCGCCTTTGCGGAGGAATTCCACGCGGAACTCCATTTGCTTCACGTGCTGCAAGACCTGATCCACGTCGTCCCCGACGTCGGCACCGGCCTGCCCGCTCCGGACGTCTACTTCCGCGAGTTGCACGAAAACGCGGAAAAGGCTTTGGCCGAGTTGCCAGGAGATCTGTGGTCGGGCGGCAAAGAGGTCGTTCGAGCCCTGCGGACCGGAACACCGTTCCTGGAGATCGTCCGGTACGCCAAGGAAAATGAGATGGACTTGATCGTGCTCGGTACGCACGGGCGCAGTGCCCTTGTCCATCTGCTTTTGGGCAGCGTTGCTGAGAAGGTCGTACGCAAAGCGCCCTGCCCCGTTCTGACCGTCCGGCATCCGGAACACGAGTTCGTTCCTATTTGAGCGACGCGGCGGAAGTCGCACCTGCGTCCGTCTGAAGCGATGAGAAAATAGCCGGTGCGAGGCAGGCCGTCGGCGGAAACGGCTACGCTGCTCCGAGCCCGGTGCCCCGCGTTCGACCACTTTTCTCCCCCGTTTGGGAAGATTCCCCCCTCCGTGGCCATCTCACTTCGCAGGGGCCCGCGGACTATGCCGCCGGCTCGGCACAAGCGCCCCCTGTCCCGGCCTGCTAAAGCGCTCGTATCGCCGTTGTCGCGCCGCCGGGGATTCACTAAGGTATTGCCTTTTCGGGCCACCGGACCGAGTCTGCGGGGAGGTTTGGAGGAGCAATCGTGTTTCCAGGAAAGTCGACACCGAGGGCGCGGTAAGAGAGGAGTATGATGACAGGAACATCGAACCGAAGGGTGGCATGGCGATGGATTGCCGTCGCAGCCGTACTGTTGGTGTGGCCGGGCGCGCTGGGCATCACGTGGCCGGAGGGAGCGGCCCGCGAAGAAGCGATTGCAGCGGTTACGGAAGAAGCAGCCGGTGCGCAGCAGGCAGGTGCGGGAGGCGAAAGCGTCGCCGCGGCGCCGAATAGCGGGTCGGAGACGGCCGGCGAGCATACGGCGGGCGGTGAGGGACACGGAGGGGGCCATGCGGACCCGGTCGGCCCGGTGCTCTTGGGCGTCGTCATCATCATCCTGGCAGCTCGCATCGGAGGGCATCTGTTTGAGCTGGCGGGTCAACCGGCAGTGTTGGGCGAGCTGGTAGTCGGTGTCATTCTGGGAAATTTGACGCTGGTGGGAATCACGCAGCTTGAATTCCTCAAAGTGGATTACTCTTCCGGTGTCGCTCCGCACGGTACGCTCGGTCTGGCCGGCGTGACGATCGACCATCTGTCGCGGATCGGCGTAGTGCTCTTGCTGTTTCAGGTCGGGCTAGAGACATCCGTCAACGAGATGCGTCGCGTGGGGCTCTCGGCATTTCTTGTGGCTTTATTCGGGGTTGTCGCCCCCATCGGGCTGGGCTGGGGCTGCGGAGCCGTGCTGCTGCCCAACCATCACTGGACCGTACACATGTATCTGGGCGCCACGCTGGCTGCGACCAGCGTGGGCATCACCGCTCGGGTGTTGCAAGACCTGGGCAAATCGACGACGAAAGAGGCCCAAATCATCCTAGGCGCGGCTGTCATTGACGACGTGATGGGCTTGGTGGTGTTGGCGGCCGCTCAAGGAATCATCACGGCCTTGAACAATCCGACGGGTGGCGAATTCGGAGCGGCTGAACTGATCGCCATCTTGGCGAAAGCGGTCGGTTTTCTTTTCGGAGCTCTTCTGCTGGGCCAGTTTATCAGCCGGCCGTTGTTCAAATTTGCCAGCATCCTGCGCGGAAAAGGTTTGTTGGTGATCACCGGATTGGCGATCTGCTTCTTATTTGCATGGGCGGCCAACGTGGTCGGACTGGCTCCGATCGTGGGCGCTTTCGCCGCTGGGTTGATCCTCGAGAAGGTCCAATACCGCGAGCTGGCCGGACGCGACGGCTATCATGAACTGGAAGAGGCGATTGAACCGATCGCCGCGCTGCTAGTGCCGATCTTTTTCGTCGAGATGGGCATTCACGTGGACTTGCGGAGCTTTACCGATCCGGCCATGCTGGGGTTGGGAGCCGCGCTGACTGTAGCGGCCATCATCGGCAAGCAAGTCTGCTCGTTCGGCGTGTTGGACAAAAGCGTGGATCGTCTGAGCGTCGGGCTGGGTATGATTCCGCGAGGAGAAGTGGGTTTGATTTTTGCGGCGATCGGTCTGCAATTGAAGATCGGTTCCGAGCGGGTCGTCGACGACCACACCTATTCGGCCTTGGTCGCCATGGTGATGATCACCACGATGGTCACGCCGCCGTTGCTGAAGTGGTCTCTCACACGGCGAAATCATGCGGCACAGGAGTGACAAAGGGTTGCCCCCAGAGTCTTCGCCCAGGAGCATCCGCTTCCAGTTGCTGGTCTCGGTCAATCTGGTTCTGGCCGTCGCAGTAGCGGTGTTCTTGGTAGTGGATTATCAGGCGGAGCTGGCCGAACGGATCGCCGACAAGCACATCGCATTGCAGGAAGAAGCGTTGACGATGGCGCAGGCGATCCGACGTCTGCGCCGTCATGGTTTGCACACGGTGCAGCAATACATCGACGATGTCTGCGGGCACATGCGGGAATCCCACTCCCCGGGCCATCACATCGCCGTGGTTATTGGGGACCGAGTGCTGCAGGCGGTCGTCCATCACCGATCTTCGCCCGAAATGGTCGAGGCGATGCGACGGGCCGTGGTGGCTCCGAATCACCGCGCACGCTTTGGCGAAAGGGAGTTGGTGGTCGGGGCAGTCGAAGAAGGGGACGTGACCGTTTACGTGTCAGAGTACTTGACCAACTTGCGGCGCGCTCTGCATGCCGAGTATTGGTTCCGGCTGCTGGCCATCGCCGGACTCGGCTTGCTGGCGGCGGCTGTGGTCGACGCAGTCCTACTGCGGGTCATCGTCAAACCCACAGCCGAGCTGGCCGCGACGATCCGGCGCATCGGCAGCGGCGAGTTGGGCATCCAGACGCGCGGATTCCAGAGCGCCGAATACGCCTATCTCGGTCGGGCGATCAACGAGATGAGCCGCTCGCTGGCCGAGGTCGAGCAGCATCGCCAGCGGGAAATGGCGCGAGCCCGACGGATTCAAGAGCACCTGCTTCCCGCGCAGACGGACGTTCCCGGACTTGCGCTGG
>JAADHY010000769.1:0-4241 GCA_013151585.1 Planctomycetota bacterium | reverse complement strand
ATGGGGTGCCGGCGGCCATGGTCGCCACGATGCTCAAAACTTTCGTCACTCATGCCGTCGAACACCATACCGATCCCGGCGAAATTCTGGCGTTTGTGAATGCTCGGTTCACGGCCGTGGCATTGCCCGAGCATTTCGCCTCGATGTTGCTCGCTCGCTGGAACCCCGCCACTGCCGCGTTGGACTACGCCAGCGCCGGCCACGAACCGCCGTTGTTCATGAACGGCGACCAAGTGCGTGAGCTGCGGGCGACCGGTCTTCTGTTGGGCGCAGTGGCGGAGGCCGTCTACCCCGCTCAGTGCCTCGAGGTGACAACCGGTGACCGATTGCTGTTGACGACCGACGGAGCCAGTGAGACGAGAAACCCCGACGGCAAAATCTTCGGTCGCAGTCGCTTGGGCGAGCTGTTTCGTGCATGTCGGACCGATCCACTGGACGTCGCCATTCGTCGAATCGCCGACGAGTTGGTTCGCTATCGAGCGGAACGCCCGCTTGAAGACGACTTGACGCTGCTCGCCGTCGAGTTCACGGCGTCCGGCCAGGACGCACGTTTTGGATGACTCCCTGCGGAGCGGAAGGCTCGCTCGGAGCTGACGAGTAAGCCCAATCTGGGAGCATCCTGACCGGCCGCGGCAAAAACCGCCGGCTCTTCCAATGCGATGGCACCGCTTCAGGGTGCTTCTGCGAGCACAGCGAAAATCGGGAGACCATCGCTCGGGGCGGAGCCGAGCGCGAGAGGTCGGGTCACGTCAATTCCAACCGCCGCAAACGCAATGCATTGCTCACGACCGAAACCGAACTGAAGCTCATGGCCGCCGCCGCCAGCATGGGGCTGAGCAGAATCCCGAAGAACGGATACAACACACCGGCGGCCACGGGCACGCCCAACATGTTGTAGATGAAGGCGAAGAACAGGTTTTGGCGAATGTTTCGAACGGTGAGTCGGCTGAGCTGGACGGCTTTGACGATTCCGCGCAAGTCCCCTTTGATCAGCGTCACGTCCGCGCTTTCGATCGCCACGTCGCTGCCTGTCCCCATGGCGATGCCCACGTCGGCGGCGGCCAAGGCCGGAGCGTCATTGATGCCGTCGCCCGCCATGGCGACCACGTGGCCCGATCGCCGCAACGCCTGCACGCGCTCGTGTTTGTCCTGCGGCTTCACGCCCGCTTCGACTTCGTCGATGTTCAGTTTCGCCGCCACCGCTTGTGCCGTCCGCTCGTTGTCGCCCGTGAGCATGACGATCCGCAAACCCAGACGGTGGAGCCGCTCGACTGCTTCCGGCGTCGAGCCTTTAATCGGGTCGGATACAGCCAGTATGCCCGCCAGCCGACCGTCCACACCGACGAACATCACTGTCCGGCCCTCTTGCTGAAGTTCGACGGCCGGTTCGTGCATCGGTGAAGGGTCGATACCGCGCTGTTTCAAGAAGTCGGGCCGACCGACCAGCACGCTGCGTCCGTCCACCTGACCGAACACGCCGCCGCCCGTAACCGACTCGAATTCTCCAGCCGAGTCCAGCGACAGGTTCCGGTCCTGAGCGGCCTGCACGACCGCTCGGGCCAGCGGGTGTTCGCTGTTTTGTTCCACAGACGCCGCCAGTCGGAGCAAGTCTGTCTCAGTAAAGCCTTCCGCCGGAACGCACTCGGTCAGTCGTGGTCGTCCTTCCGTCAGAGTGCCCGTCTTGTCAACGACCAGCGTGTCGACTCTTTGCATCGTCTCGAGCACTTCCGCGTTCTTGATCAACACGCCTTCGCGAGCTCCGCGGCCGACACCGACCATGATCGACATGGGCGTGGCCAATCCCAGAGCACACGGACAGGCAATGATGAGCACTGCCACGGCGTTGATCAAAGCATGGGCCAGCCGCGGCTCCGGGCCGATCAGTGCCCAGATGACAAACGTGAGGATCGAGACCGCCACGACGGCCGGCACGAACCACGCGGCCGCCAGATCGGCTAGCCGCTGGATCGGTGCGCGGCTCCGCTGGGCCTCAGCGACCATCTGGACGATTCGCGACAGCATGGTCTCGCGCCCCACGTGTTCGGCACGCATCAGAAACGAGCCGGTCTGATTGACCGTCCCGCCGATGACGGTATCGCCGACGTTCTTTTCAACTGCGATCGGCTCGCCAGTGATCATCGACTCGTCGATGGAGCTACGGCCGTCGACAACAACGCCATCAACCGGCACCTTCTCCCCGGGCCGCACTCGCAGCAAGTCGCCCTTGTGAACGGCATCGAGCGGAACATCTTCCTCTTGGCCGTCGCGAACGCGGTGGGCGATGGGCGGCGCCAACGAAAGCAGTTCTCGAATGGCCCCACTGGTGCGACGCCTCGCCCGCAACTCGAGCACCTGGCCCAACAACACCAACACGATGATGACCGCCGCGGCCTCGAAATAGACTTCCGCCTGACCATCCGTCAAAAACGATTCCGGCAACCATTGGGGAAAGAAAACCGCTACGACGCTGTAGAGGTAGGCGGCTCCCGTGCCCAACGCAATCAGCGTGAACATGTTGAGATTCGGACCGTGCAAGCTTCGCCACCCGCGCTGAAAGAACGGCCAGCCCGCCCACAAGACGACCGGCGTCGCTAGCAAAAATTGGAGCCACTGAGAAACACCAGCCGGAAGCCACGCCTCCAGCGGCAAGCCGATCAACGGCCCCATCGCCAGAACTAAAACCGGCACGCTCAGCACGAATCCGACCCAGAATCGGCGGCTCATGTCACGCAGTTCCGAGTCATCTTCCTCTTCGCCGGGCTCGGGCACCCCCATCGGCTCCAACGCCATCCCACACTTCGGGCACGCTCCCGGTCCTTTCTGCTGCACTTCCGGATGCATGGGGCAGGTGTAAAGGGAGTCGAGGTCTGTAAGCTCCGGAGCGGAAGAAGGCGGCTCGTGCCTCGCCGTGTGATGGCAGCAGCAGCTTTCTGCCGTCGGCATGCTTTCCGCCTCGGGACCGGATGTGGCTGCCGAGCCTTCCGCCGTCGGCCGGTGCTCGGCCAGCCATTTCGTTCGACAATGCTCCGAACAGAAATAGAACGTTTGGCCGTCGGCTTCCGCCGTCAAACCGGTCGCCTCATCCACTTGCATCCCGCAGATTGGGTCTGTTGCCATTTCCGGAGTCCTTACTGGATAATGCCACGAACAAGCGGAAAGAATGTTCTCGAACAAACTCCCCGCGCACACGGTCATTATCCCATCGAAGGCCAAAGGGGCAAGCGCGTCTCCCGGTGGCCCCGACGCCGAGAGAATACTGACCGCTGTTCTACGAACCTCCCCGCAGCGAAAAGAATCATTGTGAAGAGGAACTCCTTCGACAGTTTGGTAAGGTCCGAGGCGGTGTCCGAAGCGGCGACGTGGATTCGCACGCGATGGAACGTCCGTCCGCGCGCGACCATCATTCTCGGCACGGGGCTCAGCCGGCTGGCGGAGGATGTTCGGATTGACGCGGCATTCGATTATAGCCGGGTGCCGCACATCCCGACCGTGACGGCCATCGGCCACGCCGGCCGCCTGCTGTGTGGACGTTTGGCCGGGCTGCCGGTTCTTGTTTGGAACGGGCGCTGCCACCTGTATGAAGGCTGGTCCGCGTCCCAGGCGGCGCTGGCTGTGTGTGTGGCGGGAGCACTGGGCGCCGAGCTTCTCGTCACGACCAGCGCCAGCGGCGGTCTGAACCCGGAGTATCAGGTCGGAGATATCGTGCTGATCGACGACCACATTAACCTGCTGGGACGCAATCCGCTGATCGGGCCAAACGATGATCGGATCGGGCCCCGTTTCCTTGATGTGAGCCGAGCCTACGATCCACGCCTGAGCCGCTTGGCCGAACAGTGTGCGCGGCGCCGGGGCATCAAGTTGCAACGCGGGGTGTACGCCGCGATGCTGGGGCCCACCTACGAGACCCCGGCTGAGGCACGTTTTCTGCGGTGGATCGGTGCGGACATGGCGGGTATGTCTTTGGTTCCGGAAGTCTTGGTGGCCGTGCACCTCGGACTGCGCGTCCTGGCCTTTTCGGTCATTACGAACTTGCATCGCCCGGCTAGCCGGAAGAGCGATCGCGCGAAGGCTAGGCAGGTGAGGAAGGAGCCGACTCGCGGGGAAGACGTCGTTGCGGCGGCCGCCGAGGCCGAACCCAGATTGCGTCAATTGGTTCAGGACGTGCTCAGACAGGAGGCGGAGCGGTGAGTGACACCATCCATCCGATACGGATCATCGAGCGCAAGCGTGACGGATTGGAG